>JBNKFC010000265.1:0-10443 GCA_050289105.1 Paracoccaceae bacterium
CATGCCTTCTTCGGATCGAAAAGCACCACCGCCTCGACCCCCATGCAGCCGTTCTTGGTTCCGCCGAAGGACAGGATATCGACGCCGGCCCTCCAGCTCATCTCGGCCGGGCTGGCATTGGTGGCGACAAGCGCATTGGCAAAGCGCGCGCCGTCGAGATGGACCGGCAGGCCGTAATCCTTGGCCACGGCGCACAGTGCGGCGAGGTCGGCCGCAGAATAGACAGTGCCCGCCTCGGTCGTGTTCGTCAGGGTGACAATCGCGCGCTGCACCGAATGGACGAAGCCGTGCGGCGTCACCTCGATCGACTGCCTGAGCGCGTCCGGTGTCATCTTGCCGTGCGCGCCCGGCACCTTCACCATCTTGCCACCGCCGATGAAGAATTCCGGCGCGCCGCATTCGTCGACTTCGACATGGGCGGTGTCGTGGCAGTAGACCGCGCCCCAGGGCGGGCAATAGGTCGCCAGCGACAGGGAATTCGCGGTCGTGCCGTTGGCGACAAGATAGACCTCCGCCTCCGGCGCCTCGAAGATCTCGCGGATGAGCGCGCGGACCCGGCCCATCGCCGGATCGGTGCCGTAGGAAGGCGCATAGCCCGCGTTGATCGCGCTCAGCGAGGCCATGATCTCGGGCGCAGCACCCGAGGAATTGTCGGAGGCGAATTCCATCACAGATCCTCGATGATATGGTCTTCCCAGTCTTCTTCTGGGATTTCGAACTCGGGCAGCGTCCAGCCCCGCACGGACTCGCCCGCAGCCTGAACACTCTCGGGATCGCCGGAGATCAGGGGATGCCAGTCGAAGAGCGGCTTGCCCTCGTGGCGCAGCCGGTAGGCACAGGTCGAGGGCATCCAGTAGGCGACCTCACCAATGGTCTTCGGGCTGAGGACGACGCATTCCGGAACGAAGCGCTTGCGCTCCTCATACTGGCCGCAGCGGCAGGTTTCGGTGTCGAGAAGGCGGCAGGAGATGCGGGTAAAGAAAACCTCACCGGTATCCGCATCCTCAAGCTTGTTCAGGCAGCATTTGCCGCAGCCGTCGCAAAGCGCCTCCCATTCCCTCGGGGTGAGCGAGGCGAGCGGTTGCTTCCAGAAGCCGGGGCGAAGCCCGTCGCGGGGGATGTCGTGTTTCATGAGGGGCGAGATTGGCCGAGCGTCACGGGAAAGGGAAGGGGTCAGAGAACCATTCGCATGAGTGGGCGACCGGGTTTGGCACGGGCGACTTCTTGAAATCCGGCGCTTCGGAAGGTCGAGGTGGAGCCAACGAAGAGCCCCACCGATTTTGATTGCTTGGCCTGATCGATGGGGCTTGCCTCCAGAAGCCGCGCGCCGTTCTCGCGCGCGTAGCGAATGCCCTCTGCCACGAAGTTCCCCGACAGGCCCCGCCCCCTGGCCGGGCGGGCAAAGAAGAAGCAGGAAATCGCCCAAACATCCGGGTCGTCTGCCGGTCCATCTGCGAGCGGCGTGGTCGACCGTCGGGGATTGTTCCATTCCGGAATGTCGGCGCGGGGACCAATCTGCATCCATCCCACCGGATCGTCGTCCTGATAGGCCAGAAGACCGGGGGGCGGGCCACGGCGGATGCGCGCCTCCATGAAAGCGCGCTTTTCCTCGCTCGCCATTGACGAGCGGTCCCTCGGACGCAACCGAAAATACGTGCACCAACAGCCGTAGCAAGCGCCCTGTGGTCCGAACAGTCGGGTGAAATCGACAATGCGGGATGGAGTCAGTGGGGCGAAGCGGACGGACAACAATGCCTCCTTTGTTCGCGCAATGTTCGCCTTTGGCCCGGCATGTGTCAACGGGTCAAAGGGCGCGGAGGATCTCTCGGGCTTGATCGCAATCAGCGGTCATCTGAGCGACGAGTTCGTCGAGACTGTCGAATTTGACCTCGCCCCGCAGGTAATCGATCAGGGCGATCGAAAGGTGTTCACCGTATATGTCGCCGTCGAAATCGAAGATGTAGGTTTCGAGGTTTGGCTGGTTTTCCCCGAACATCGGCCGCACGCCGAGGCTCGCCGCGCCGTCGTAGCTGCCCTGGTGCCGGCCGGTCAGGACATCGACCTTCACGGCATAGATGCCGCGCTTCGGCAAATGGAGCCCCTCGACGCCCATATTGGCCGTCGGAAAGCCGAGATCCTTGCCGCGCTTGTCGCCGTGCATCACCGCGCCCTCGATCCGATGCCAGTGACCGAGCATCCGCGCGGCGTCGCGCGGGCGACCTTCGCTGAGGGCGGCGCGGATCGCGGTCGAGGAAATCTCCTCGCCGTCCTGCGCGACAAGATCGGCGATGGTGACGCCAAAGCCGTGCTGGTGCCCGGCGCGGCGCAGGGTCCCAACATTGCCCTTGCGGCCCTTGCCAAAGCAGAAATCCGCACCGACCGTGACATGGGCGATGCCGAGACCGGCGACCAGCACGTCAGCGACGAAGGTCTCGGCTTCCATCCCGGCAAGCGTAGCATCGAACGGCAGTTCGTAGAGCTGGGCCACCCCGAGCTTTTCCAGCCGATGGGTGCGCGCCTCGGCGTTCATCAGCCGGAAGGGCGGGGCGTCGGGGGCGAAGAACTGGCGCGGATGGGGTTCGAACGTGACGATGCCGAGGGGCGCCCGTGCCTTGCGCGCGACATTGATCACAGCCTGATGGCCAAGATGCACGCCGTCGAAATTGCCCATGGCCACCGAAGCGCCCCGGTCGGCCGGTCCGACACCGTTCCAGTGGTAGTGAATGCGCATCGGCCCCCGTCTGGCGGGAGCGCCCGCCGCCTCAGTCGAACTTGCGGCTTGGCGCCAGAACCAGCGCCTCGCCTTTCAGCACAACCGTATCGCCCACCGCGCAGTGGGTTTCAAGGGTGACCCGGCGCCGCGCGTGGTCGATCGCGGTGACCTTGACCTCGGCGTAGACCGTGTCGCCGGGGCGCACCGGCGCCATGAATTTCAACGACTGACCGAGATAGACCGTGCCATGCCCCGGAAGCTGTTCTCCGATCACCGCCGAGATCAGGCCGGCGGTCAGCATCCCATGCGCGATGCGGCCTTCGAAGATCGTGTCGCGGGCATAATCGTCGTCGAGGTGGACCGGATTACGGTCAGTCGACACCTCCGCGAACATCTCGATATCGCGATCGGTCACGGTCTTCTGGAGATAGCGGGTCATCCCGATCTCCAGATCCTCGATGCAGATCGTTCCGCGCGGCAAGTTGTCGAGCATCATCGCGAATCCCGGCTGGTCATGTTGCAGTGCAGCATAGCGGACATGGGCCGGCAGCGCAATGAGGTCCGGTAATTATTGGACCCAAATTGGCGTCTGTCTGAAATATTGTTGCCGAGAGGTCATAAACTAACGCAGCCGGCCGATACTGTAGGTCGGCGAGAGCTGTCTCTCGGCAAGCCACTGTTCGAGAAGCGCGGCATCGGGCGCCTCCACCTCCGGCCCGAACGCCTCTGCCGCGAGCCCGCCGGTAACGAAAAGCGTGTCGATTCCCTCTGCGATTCCGCCCTGAACGTCGGTGTTGATCCCGTCGCCGAGGGCGAGGATGCGGTCGTTCCCGACTTCCGGCCCCATCGCCGCCAGGCGTCGCCGCGCGAGGTCGTAGACCGGCGGGTGAGGCTTGCCGTAATAGAGGCTTTCGCCGCCCATCTCCTCGTACAGCGCGGCGATGGAACCTGCGCAATAGATGCGCTTGTCGCCGTAATCGACGACGAGGTCGGGATTGCTGCACAGAAGTTTCAGCCCCTTTGCCTTCGCATACAGAAGCGTCGCCCGGTAATCTTCGGGTGTTTCGGTCAGATCGTTGAACGGGCCGGTGCAGACGATACCCTCGGCCTCTTCCAGAGGGACGCGGACGATCTCAGGGGCGTCGGCGAATTCCGCCGGGACGTCGTTGAAGAAGCCGAGATCCTTCTCGGGGCCGATGTGGTAGACCTTCCGCCCGACGGCACCGGAAAACATGCCTGCCTGCGCCGCGTCGCCGGACGAGACGATCAGGTCCCAGGCATCGCGAGGCACGCCCATGCGGTCGATCTGCGTTTCGACATAGCGGTTGGGGCGCGGCGCGTTGGTCATCAGCACGACCCGGCCGCCACCGGCGCGGAAGGATTGCAGCGCCGAGACTGCGGCGGGGTAGGGGGCGCGGCCGTTATGCAGGCAGCCCCAGAGATCGCAGAACAGCGCTTCGTATCCATCGGACACGTCTGATAGCGACTGAATGATCCGGGTCATGGGCTCGCCTCCTTAGCTTCGGTAGGCCCGGCGCTGGGCGCGGGGAAAGGGAAGGGCGCCCGAAGGCGCCCCTCTGTAACGCATCCGACGGCGTCAGAGTTTCAAGGCCGGGATGATCTGCTTCTTACGGCTCATGATGCCGGGCAGCACGACCGTGTCGCCGCTGACCTTCGCGCCGAACGAGGCTTCGGCCATCTGCTTGACCAGATCGTTCGGGACCAGAAGCGTCGCTTCTTCGTTCAGGATATCCACGACGAAGAGCAGAACCTGATCGGCGCCATCCTCTTTTGCTACGGCTTCCATCGACTTCATGAGGCTCGCCTTGCGGTCGAGCACCATCTTGGGCGAGGTCGTCTCCAGCACCGAGACCCGCAGTTCCTTGCCGGCGACGTTGTATTCCTTCGAATCCATCCGCAGCAGTTCCGCGTCGGAGAAGGCGGAGACATCGGATTTCGCGGCGAAAAGCTCGGCCGCGTAATCGGGGATCGAGATGCCGAGTTCGCCGGCCAGTTTCTCGGCCACGTCGCGGTCATGAGCGGTCGTGGTGGGCGAGCGGAATTCCAGCGTGTCGGAGAGGATGCAGGACAGCATCGCGCATTTGATCGCCTCCGGCATCTTCGCGGCATCCGCACCCATCAGGTCGTGCATGATCGTCGCCGTGCAGGCGAGTGGGCGCACGGTGATGTCGATCGGCCCCTTGGTCTTGAGGCCGCCGGCCAGCAGGTGGTGGTCGATGATCTGGATGACGTTCGCGTCGTTGATCGAAGCGGGAAGTTCGGCCGGGTTGTTGGTGTCGACGACGACGCAGGTATCGCCCGCCGCCACGTCGGCGATGATCTCGGGCTTGGCGAGGTTCCAGCGCTTGAGCACGAAGGCCGCTTCGGTGTTCGGCTCGCCCAGAAGAATCGGCTTGGCGGGCGTGCCCTTCACCTCTGTCAGGTACCAGGCCCAGATGATGGGCGAACCGGTGGAATCCGTATCGGGGGATTTATGGCCGAAGACTTTGATCATGTGCGTCATCCGTGGAATATGTGAAATCGCGCGCCTTATAGGCGCTGCGCGCGGGCTTGTCACGCCGCGCGCTCTGTCAATCGAACGGTGTTTCAGGCTCGGTCAGAAGGGCAGCTGTTCCAAGGTGAATCCGGCGCGTTCCAAGAGGGCGAGCACGCCGTCCTTGCCCGACAGATGCAGCGCGCCGAACGCGACGAAGACGGGACCTTCGGCGGCGGCCGCCTCAATAACCGGTATCCAGGAACGATTGCGGCGATACATCAGCGCCTCTTCCATCTCGGCAAGGTCCGCATCGACTGCCGTCGGCGTCTTGCCTGAGATTTTGTAGGAGGCCTGACGTCCAAGCTCCCACGTGACGCGGACATTCTGGGCAAAATAGGCTGCGGTCAGCGTCGCGCTGTAATCCTCCGCCTGATCTCCCATCGCCAGCGTGGTGCGGATCATTTCGATCTGCGCCTCGGGTGACATCGCGTCGAAAAGGCGGAAGACCGTGTCGTAGGGTTCGAGCGCCCGGACGGGGATGCCGCGCGTCCCGGCGAGGTCGATGATGCGGGCGTCGAGACCGTTCGCGCCCTCTCCAAGTTCCGACATTGCGCAAGGGGGAATGCCGAGCATCATCGACACGTACCAGGGCTGCATCTTCGCCGCCATGAACGCGGGAATTCCGCGTTCGCGCATGGCACTGGCCAAGGCCTGCCAGTCGGTTTCCTCCAACTGCTCGGGAAGTGTCGGGCCGCTGATCAGGAACAGCCGGTCGGGACGGCGCGACATTTCTTCCTTCAACCGCGCCTGCTCATCAGGCCCGGCTTCGACAAGGACCGTGGTCGCGTCGCCGATGACCGGGGCCAGCCGCGCCGCGACCGCATCGTGACGGGGATCGTCGAAATGGAAGGTGCCGACGAGATGAACGACCTCGTCGCCGCGCGTCGCCATCCAGTAATTGCCTTTGGCATAAGGGGTAGCGTCCACCGCCGCGTCGATCGCCGCGCGTTCGTCCTCGGGCAAGCTGGGCATCAGGTCGGTTCCCGCACAGGCTGCGGCCACGGCATGGCCGGGCAGGGCAAGGAGCAGGCAGAGCAGGGCGGCGCGGACCATCACATCTCCCGGGATCTTGGGCTGGGCTTCCAGGGCATCCTTGCATGAGGCTCAAGGCAAGGCCAAGTCGAAGCCAAGGCAATTTTGCGCGAGACGGGAGTTGACTCGGGTTGGCGCGGGTCCTAACTACGCTCCGTTAGCACTCAGCCAAAGCGAGTGCTAATCACATTCAAACCTGGAACCTAGGGAGTGTTACCAGATGGCATTCAAACCGCTTCATGACCGTGTTCTGGTCAAGCGTGTCGAAAGCGACGAGAAGACCAAGGGCGGTCTGATCATCCCCGACAGCGCCAAGGAAAAGCCGGCCGAGGGCGAAGTCGTCGCCGTGGGCGAGGGCGCGCGCAAGGATTCTGGCGAGCTGATCGCACCGTCGGTCAAAAAGGGCGACCGGATCCTCTTCGGCAAGTGGTCGGGCACGGAAGTGACCGTCGACGGCACCGAAATGCTGATCATGAAGGAAAGCGACATTCTCGGCATCATCGCCTGAGACCGCCGCTGACCGAAATCTCCATTCAGACAACCAGGAGCAAGCAAGATGGCTGCTAAGGACGTCAAATTTGACAGCGATGCCCGTGACCGCATGTTGCGCGGCGTCAACATCCTCGCCGACGCGGTGAAGGTGACGCTTGGCCCGAAAGGCCGCAACGTCGTGATCGACAAGTCGTTCGGTGCCCCGCGCATCACCAAGGACGGCGTGACCGTCGCCAAGGAAATCGAACTGTCCGACAAGTTCGAAAACATGGGCGCGCAGATGGTGAAGGAAGTCGCTTCCCGCACCAACGACGAAGCCGGTGACGGCACCACCACCGCGACCGTTCTGGCCCAGGCGATCGTCCGCGAGGGCATGAAGTCGGTTGCCGCCGGCATGAACCCGATGGACCTCAAGCGCGGCATCGATCTGGCGACCGCGAAGGTCGTCGAGGCGATCAAGAAAGCGGCGCGCCCGGTCAACGACAGCGCCGAAGTCGCGCAGGTCGGCACCATCTCGGCCAACGGCGAAGCCGAAATCGGCCGCCAGATCGCCGACGCGATGCAGAAAGTCGGCAACGAAGGTGTCATCACCGTCGAAGAGAACAAGGGTCTTGAGACCGAGACCGAAGTCGTCGAGGGCATGCAGTTCGACCGCGGCTACCTCTCGCCCTACTTCGTGACCAACCCCGACAAGATGGTTGCGGATCTCGAAGACTGCATGATCCTGCTGCACGAGAAGAAGCTCTCCTCGCTCCAGCCGATGGTTCCGCTTCTCGAGTCGGTTATCCAGTCGCAGAAGCCGCTGCTGATCATCGCGGAAGACGTCGAAGGCGAAGCGCTGGCGACCCTCGTCGTCAACAAGCTGCGCGGCGGCCTGAAGATCGCCGCCGTCAAGGCTCCGGGCTTCGGCGACCGTCGCAAGGCCATGCTGCAGGACATCGCGATCCTCACGGGCGGCCAGGTCATCTCCGAAGACCTCGGCATGAAGCTTGAGAATGTCGGCATCGACATGCTGGGCAAGGCCAAGAAGGTCTCGATCACCAAGGACAACACCACCATCGTCGATGGCGCTGGTGAAAAGGCCGAGATCGAAGCGCGCGTCGCCCAGATCCGCACCCAGATCGAGGAAACCACCTCCGACTACGACCGCGAGAAGCTGCAGGAGCGTGTTGCGAAACTCTCTGGCGGCGTCGCCGTGATCCGCGTCGGCGGCATGACCGAAGTCGAAGTGAAAGAGCGCAAGGACCGTGTGGACGACGCGCTGAACGCGACCCGTGCGGCCGTTCAGGAAGGCGTGATCGTCGGCGGCGGTGTTGCTCTCGTTCAGGCCGGCAAGTCGCTCGACGGGCTCAAGGGCGCCAACTCCGATCAGGATGCGGGCATCGTCATCGTGCGCCGCGCGCTCGAAGCGCCGCTGCGCCAGATCGCCGAGAACGCTGGTGTCGACGGCGCTGTCGTCGCGGGCAAGGTGCGCGAGTCGAAGGATGCGTCCTTCGGCTTCAAAGCCCAGACCGAAGAATATGGCGACATGTTCAAGTTCGGCGTGATCGACCCGGCCAAGGTGACGCGGACGGCGCTGGAAGACGCGGCTTCGATCGCGGGTCTTCTGATCACGACCGAAGCGATGATCGCCGACAAGCCGGAGCCGAAAGGCGCAGCTGGCGGCGGGATGCCCGACATGGGCGGCATGGGCGGCATGATGTAAGATCGCCGTTCCGCGCTGGCGGAATGCGAAGGGGCCCTTCCGGGGGCCCCTTTTCTATTCGGCGCGAGTAGCGCAACCGGATGGGCCGCGCGTGCGCCGCTTCGACCGCGATGACGATGCCTCCACGTTCATTGCACAGTCGCACCGGGGGAGCATTGTCCTTGGGCCCAGAATAGCGGATCGTGCAGGTGTCTCTCTGACCCGAGGACTCCCGATGCGCCTCATCCTTCTGACCGCCCTCACGATGACCGCCTTCGCCGCGAACTCGGTGCTGAACCGGGCGGCCGTCGGGCCGGGCCTGATCGACCCCGTCAGCTTCGCGATCGTCCGCCTGCTCGCCGGGGCGGGAATGCTCGCCGTTCTCGTCGCTCTCCGCCGCTTTTCGTCGGGCGGGGCGATCTGGCCGGGCTCGAAGGGGCGGATCGCGGGGCCGCTGTCGCTTCTTCTCTATCTCTTCGGGTTCTCGCTCGCCTATGGCGCGCTCGACGCCGGGACGGGCGCGCTGATCCTGTTCGGCATGGTCCAGATCACCATGTTTGCAGGCGCCCTTCTCGCGAAGGAGCGCGTTCCTGCACGGCGCTGGCTCGGGTCGTGCCTGGCGTTTCTGGGGCTGGTCTACCTGTTCGCGCCCGGCTCCGGCGCGAATGGCAGCCTTGGCCATGCCGGGCTGATGGCGATGGCCGGCATCGGCTGGGGGATGTATTCGCTTTCGGCACGCGGCGCGACCGACCCGCTCGGCGCAACCGCGTGGAACTTCATCCTTGCCGTGCCGGTGGCCTTTCTCGTCTTCACCCTGGTCCCTGCGAGTCCCGATGCGCCGTCGGCCGCCCCGGCGGGGCTCCTCCTCGCGATGGTCTCGGGGGCGATCACGTCGGGTCTGGGATATGCGCTCTGGTACTCGGTCCTGCCTTCGCTCGGTGCGGCGCGGGGCGGGGTTGCGCAACTGACCGTTCCGGTGATCGCGCTTCTCGGCGGCATGGTGTTTCTGGGCGAGGTGCTGACGCTGCGGTTTCTCCTGTCGTCGGCGCTCGTCCTCGGCGGCGTGGCGTTTGCCCTGCGCTCGCCGCGTCAGTCGTAGGCGATGGCGATCACCTCAAGCTCCACCTTTCCTGCCGGACGGCGCCACTCCACCACATCGCCGACATGCGCGCCGAGAAGCGCGCGTGCGAGCGGCGCCTGCGGTGCGATGCGGTTCGCGCCGGCATCCGCCTCATCCTCGCCGACGATCTCGTAAACCGCCTCGGCGCCATCCTCGTCCGCGACGGTCACATGCGCGCCGAAGGCGACCTCGTCGCGCGGCTGGCCCGCCGGATCGACCGGGATAGCGGAGCGAAGCCGCGCCTCAAGATAGCGGATGTCGCGTTCGGCGGCCTTCTCGGGCAGCTTGTCGAGCCGGTCCGCCCGCGTCTTCAGCCGTGCGAGCTCGGCCTGAACCGCCGCCAGACGGTCGCGCAATGCGGCAAGGCCGCGCGGCGTGACATAGTTCGGATGCGGGCTGATCGGCAGGTCGGGGAGCGGTTCGTTGTCCGGCCCGTCCTCTTTCACGAAGGCGCGGCTCATTTGACGATGACTTCCAAAGGATCGTATTCCGCCGGCCCCTCGGGTGCGAAGGCCACGCGCGGCAGGCTGTCGGGTTTCAGCCGGATCGTTTTCAATTCGTCCGGCGCAAAGAAGCGGCGAGAATGAACGACCCGCGCCGGATCCGACCAGGCGGGATCGAGCGATCCGGCGGAGATCGTGCAGCGGAAGAAGAGGTCGACCTGGTGGAAGCCCGACTGCGGATCGTGGAACTCGTTGACGAGCGCAAGCGGACCTACAGCAATCGTCAGACCGCATTCCTCGTAGACTTCGCGGACCAGATTGTCCGGCAGAGACTGGCCCGGCTCCACGCCGCCACCCGGCGCTCCCCAAAGGTCGGAATGCGTGCCCGGATAAGATCGGAAG
>JBNKFC010000266.1:0-2202 GCA_050289105.1 Paracoccaceae bacterium
TACGTCTGCGGAGGCTCACACGGCCATCGCGGCCCGGGAACGCGCCAGCGGGATCACTCCTCGCCTTCGCCCTCGGTCCGCTCGATCTTGGTGAATTCCGCCGCCCGGTGCCCGTCGTCGCGGGTGCGCGGCTGCCTCCGCAGCGTCTGCACCTGCTCGCTTTCGCCAGCTTCACCGGCTTCGCGCTCGATCTTGGTGTACGCCTTTGCGCGTGCGCCGTCGTCCCGCTTCTTGGGCTTGTCGATGATGTGTTTGCTCATCGTCCAGTCCTTTGCTCCTGGCTATGACGGTGCATTCGATCCGTCTCCAAGGGCAACCATAACAGACCGAACAAGACTGACAAACCCGCGCTGCGCGCGCCGGTGCGATCGGCGCTGGAAACGCCGCGACCGCGGGGATAGGGTCGCGGCCATCCGATTCACAAATCCTCAACATTCGCCGGGAGGCCGCGCCAATGGACGCGAAGACGTTTGACAAGACCAGGCTCGTAAGCCGGCACGTGACCGAGGGGCCGCAGCGCGCGCCGCACCGCTCGTACTACTACGCGATGGGCCTGACCGAGGAGGAGATTCACCGTCCGCTGATCGGGGTCGCCACCTGCTGGAACGAGGCCGCGCCCTGCAACATCGCGCTGAACCGCCAGGCGCAGGCGGTCAAGCTGGGCGTCAAGGAGGGTTTGGGCACCCCCCGGGAGTTCACCACCATCACAGTGACAGACGGCATCGCCATGGGGCACGAGGGTATGCGCTCGTCGTTGCCGTCGCGAGAGGCGATCGCGGACACGGTCGAGCTCACGATGCGTGGCCATGCCTATGACGCGATCGTGGGACTCGCCGGGTGCGACAAGAGCCTGCCCGGAATGATGATGGCGATGGTCCGTCTCAATGTGCCCTCGGTCTTCATCTATGGCGGATCGATCCTTCCCGGTCGCTACGAGGGCAAGGACGTCACCGTCCAGGACGTGTTCGAGGCGGTTGGCAAGCATCAGGCGGGGGCCCTCTCGACCTGCGAGCTTGAAAAACTCGAGGCTGTGGCCTGCCCTTCGGCGGGGTCCTGCGGCGGCCAGTTCACGGCCAACACCATGGCATGCGTTTCCGAAGCGATCGGGCTTGCGTTGCCGAATTCCTCGGGCGCACCTGCGCCCTACGAGAGCCGTGACCAATATTGCGAGATGTCCGGCCGCGCGATCATGAATCTTCTCGCAAGAGGCATCCGCGCAAGGGACATCGTGACCCGCGAGGCGCTGGAGAACGCCGCGCGCGTTGTCGCCTGTACCGGCGGCTCGACGAATGCGGGCCTGCACCTGCCTGCCATTGCGCACGAGGCGGGGATCAAGTTCGATCTCGACGATGTCTGCGCGATCTTCCGCGAGACGCCCTATTTCGTCGATCTCAAGCCCGGCGGGCGCTATGTCGCGAAGGATCTGTATGACGTGGGCGGAATCCCTGTGGTGATGAAGCTGCTTCTCGAGGCCGGATTGCTGCATGGCGGCTGCATCACGTCGACGGGCAAGACCATGGCTGAGAACCTCGCCAACATCGCCGGCGAAGCTGACGGCAAGGTGATCCACCCGATCTCGAAGCCTCTGAGCGCCACCGGCGGCGTCGTCGGCCTCAAGGGTAACCTCGCGCCCGAAGGAGCGATCGTGAAGGTCGCGGGAATGAAGAAGCTGAGGTTCGAGGGGCCGGCGCGCGTCTTCGAATCGGAGGAAGAAGCCTTCGCCGCCGTCCAGAATCGCGAATACAAGGAAGGCGAAGTCATCGTGATCCGCAACGAGGGCCCAAAGGGTGGGCCCGGCATGCGCGAGATGCTGGCAACGACCGCCGCGATTTCGGGGCAGGGGATGGGCTCGAAAGTCGCGCTCATCACCGATGGCCGGTTCTCGGGCGCGACGCGTGGCTTCTGTGTCGGCCATGTCGGACCAGAAGCTGCTGTCGGCGGCCCGATCGCGTTGCTGAGGGATGGCGATTTCATCCAGATCGATGCCAAGAGGGGCACGCTCAAGGTGAAGCTCTCGGCCAAGGAGTTGAAGGAGCGCCACAAGGCGTGGAAGCAGCAGGCGCCACGCGAGTCCTTCTATGGTTCCGGTGCAATCTGGAAATATGCACAGCTTGTGGGCCCTGCGAAGGACGGCGCGGTAACGCATCCTGGCAAGGCGGGCGAGCGGCACGTCTATGCCGATCTCTGAACTGGGGCTGCGCG
>JBNKFC010000267.1:0-7018 GCA_050289105.1 Paracoccaceae bacterium
GCACCGAGGTGATCGAGCCCGCCTTGGTCGAGGTGATGCGTTCCTGCAGCGCGCCCATGTCGGTGGCCAGCGTCGGCTGGTAGCCCACGGCCGAAGGAATACGGCCGAGAAGCGCGGACACTTCCGAACCGGCTTGCGTGAAGCGGAAGATGTTGTCGACGAAGAACAGAACGTCCGTCCCCGACTGGTCGCGGAACTGCTCGGCCAGCGTCAGACCCGAGAGGGCGACGCGCATGCGCGCTCCCGGCGGCTCGTTCATCTGACCGTAGACAAGGGCCACTTTCGACTTTTCCAGATCGTCCGGGACGATAACGCCCGACTCGATCATCTCGTGGTAGAGGTCGTTGCCCTCACGGGTCCGCTCGCCGACGCCGGCGAAGACCGAGAAGCCCGAGTGCACCTTGGCGATGTTGTTGATCAGTTCCATGATCAGAACCGTCTTGCCCACGCCGGCGCCGCCGAACAGGCCGATCTTGCCGCCCTTCGAGTAGGGCGCGAGAAGGTCGATGACCTTGATACCGGTGACGAGGATCTCCGACGAGGTCGACTGGGCCGAGAATTCCGGCGCCGGCTGGTGGATGGCGCGGGTTTCCTTGGCCTTGACCGGGCCCTTTTCGTCCACCGGCTCGCCGATGACGTTGAGGATGCGGCCAAGGGTCGGGTTGCCGACCGGAACCGAGATCGGCTCCCCGAGGTCGGTCACCGAGGCGCCGCGGACGAGGCCTTCGGTCGCGTCCATCGCGACGGTGCGAACGGTGTTCTCGCCGAGGTGCTGGGCAACCTCGAGGACCAGCCGCTTGCCGTTGTTGTCAGTTTCAAGCGCGTTCAGAATCGCCGGAAGGTGATCGTCGAACTGCACGTCCACGACGGCGCCGATGACCTGGGTCACCCGGCCCGTCGCCTTCGCGGCAGCTGCTTTCGGTGCTCTTGCCATGTGGTTTCTCCGGTTCCTTTAGAGCGCCTCGGCGCCCGAAATGATTTCGATGAGTTCTTTGGTGATCGCGGCCTGGCGCGAGCGGTTGTATTCGATGGTCAGGCGGTCGATCATCTCGCCCGCGTTGCGCGTCGCATTGTCCATCGCGGTCATCCGCGCGCCCTGCTCCGAGGCACCGTTTTCGAGAAGCGCCGTGAAGACCTGGGTCGCAAGCCCGCGCGGCAGAAGATCCGCGAGGATCTCCTCTTCCGACGGTTCGTAATCGTAGAGCGTCGATGCGCCCTCGGTTTCGTCGAAGACGGCCGGGATCACCTGCTGCGCCGTCGGGATCTGGGCGATCACCGACTGGAAGCGGTTGAAGAAGATCGTGGCCACGTCGAATTCGCCGGCGTCATAGCGCTGGATCAGGTCCCGCGCGATGGATTGCGCATTGTCGTAGCCGACGCGCTTGACCTCGGACAGGTCGACATGGGCGACGAAATGCTTGGCGAGATCGCGCTTCAGCTGTTCGCGGCCCTTCTTGCCGACGGTCAGGATCTTCACCGTCTTGCCCATCGACAGAAGCTCGTTCGCCTTGGAGCGCGCGAGCCGCACGATGGTGGAGTTGAAGCCGCCGCAGAGGCCACGCTCGGCCGTCATCACCACCAGGAGATGGGTCTGATCCTTGCCGGTGCCGGCGAGAAGCCGGGGCGCGGAATCCGACCCGCCGACCGAGGCGGCGAGGCCGGCCACGACCGAGTTCATCCGCTCGGCATAGGGCCGGGCGGCCTCGGCGGCATCCTGGGCGCGGCGGAGCTTGGCCGCCGCGACCATCTGCATGGCCTTGGTGATCTTCCGCGTCGACTTGACGCTTCCGATCCGGTTTTTCAGGTCCTTAAGGCTGGGCATATCCCTGTCCCTCTCCCCCGCGCGTTACGCGAAGGTCTTGGCGAATTCGTCCAGCGCGCCGCGGATCTTGTCCTCGGCCTCACCCTTGATCTTGGGGTCTTCCTTGGTGATCCAGTCGAGGAGGTCCTTGCGGTTCGTGCGCAGGTGCTTCAGGAGCCCGGCCTCGTAGCGGCCGACATCCCGGACGGGGATGTTGTCGAGGTAGCCCTTGGTGCCGGCGAAGATGACACAGACGATTTCCGCGTTGGTCAGCGGCGAATACTGCGGCTGCTTCATCAGTTCGGTCAGGCGCGCGCCGCGGTTCAGAAGTTTCTGGGTCGCCGCGTCGAGGTCGGAACCGAACTGCGCGAAGGCCGCCATTTCGCGGTACTGCGCGAGTTCCAGTTTAACCGGGCCAGCGACCGACTTCATCGCGTTGGTTTGCGCGGACGAGCCGACGCGCGACACCGACAGACCGGTGTTCACGGCCGGACGGATGCCCTGGTAGAAGAGTTCCGTCTCGAGGAAGATCTGGCCGTCGGTGATCGAGATCACGTTGGTCGGAATGAAGGCCGACACGTCGCCGCCCTGGGTTTCGATGATCGGCAGCGCCGTCAGCGAACCTGCGCCGTTGTCCTCGTTCAGCTTCGCCGAACGCTCGAGAAGACGGCTGTGGAGGTAGAAGACGTCGCCCGGATAGGCTTCGCGTCCGGGCGGACGGCGGAGCAGAAGCGACATCTGGCGGTAGGCCACGGCCTGCTTCGAGAGGTCATCGTAGATGATCAGGGCGTGGCGGCCGTTGTCGCGGAAGTATTCTGCAATGGCGGTCGCCGAGTAGGGCGCGAGGAACTGCATCGGCGCCGGGTCGGACGCAGTCGCGGCCACGACGATCGAGTAGTTGATTGCGCCGGTCTCTTCGAGCTTCTTGACGAGCTGCGCCACGGTCGAGCGCTTCTGGCCGATCGCCACGTAGACGCAGTAGAGCTTCTTGCTCTCATCGTCGCCGGCGGCTTCGTTGTAGACCTTCTGGTTCAGGATCGCGTCAAGGGCAACGGCGGTCTTGCCGGTCTGACGGTCACCGATGATGAGTTCCCGCTGGCCGCGGCCGATCGGGATCATGGCGTCGACCGACTTCAGGCCCGTCGCCATCGGCTCGTGCACCGATTTCCGCGGGATGATGCCGGGTGCCTTCACGTCGGCGACCGCACGCTTCTTGGTCTTGATCGGGCCCTTGCCATCGATCGGGTTGCCGAGACCATCGACGACGCGGCCGAGAAGCTCGTCACCGACCGGCACGTCGACGATCGACTTGGTGCGCTTGACGGTGTCGCCTTCCTTGATCGAACGGTCGTCGCCGAAGATAACGACGCCGACGTTGTCCACTTCGAGGTTCAGCGCCATGCCGCGGATGCCGCCGGGGAATTCGACCATCTCGCCGGCCTGGACGTTGTCGAGTCCGTGCACGCGCGCGATGCCGTCGCCGACCGAAAGAACGCGGCCGACTTCGGCCACTTCCGCTTCCTGACCGAAGTTCTTGATCTGCTCCTTAAGGATCGCAGAGATCTCGGCTGCCTGGATTCCCATTATCCGACCTCTTTCATAGCATTCTGGAGGGACGCGAGCTTCGAGCGGATCGAGGTGTCGATCATCTTCGAGCCCACTTTGACGATAAGACCGCCGATGAGGCTTTCATCGACAGTGGTATTGAGCTTGACGGTCTTGCCGACCGACTTCTTGAGCGACGCGGCCAGCTTGTCAGCCTGCGCCTTGGTCAGCGCGGCGGCGGCCGTCACGTCGGCGGTGACTTCGCCCTTCTCGGCGGCGATCATTGCCTCAAGGGCAGACAGAAGCTGCGGCAGAACGAAGAGCCTGCGGTTTGTTGCCATGAGGCCGAGCGTGCTGGCAAGCGTGCCGGACAGCTTCATCTTCTTGGCAAGCGCGGCAACGGCCTTGGCCTGATCGTCGCGCGAATAGACCGGCGACGCGATGAGGCCGCGAAGGTCGGCGCTCTGGCTTAGAGCTTCGCCCAGCGCCGAAACATCGGATTCCAGCGCCGCGAGGCCCTTGGCTTCCTTGGCGAGTTCAAAAACGGCCGTCGCATAGCGACCGGCGATCCCTGCGGAAATCGAAGCTGGTTCGGACACGTCCACCCTTCCGATTGTTCTGTCCCATCGCCCCTTTGTCAGGTCAGAGGCCACCCGTGGCGTGCGCGAGGGGCGCACGTCCGAAGTCGGCGCGGGTGTAGCAGAGGCATTCGAGCCTCGCAACCGCCTTGGTGAACTAAATCGGCACCCGGAAATCCTGCCTTTTCAGGCATTTCGCAGCCGTGCGGCAAAGTGCGGCAATTCCTTGTCGCGAAGTTTGGGCGGTAACATCGGTACAGGACGCCAGAATCCCCCGCGCGGGCCGGCGATTCACGCCGGTTCAGCCGCCGGCTTGGGCAGCCCGTCGAGAACCTTAAGCGGCCGCTTGACCGCGGCGGCAAGGCCGGGGCGCTGCGGCGCGTGGACCTGTTTTGAGACTTCGAGCATCAGCACTCCGCCCGCCAGCACCGACGAGACGCGATGGCCGAACCGTTCCCAGGCCGGTGCGGTCCTGAGCCAGAAGCGCCGCGAGCTTGGCGGCGCGAAGAGTGCCGATTGCTGGCGCTCGGCGGCGAAGCTGTGGCGGCGAAGCTGGCCGTCGAGCTGGCTCATCGAATAGGGCCGGCCATAACCGAACGGCGTCTTGTCCGACCGCGACCAGAGGCCGGAGCGGTTCGGCACGATGAAAAGTGCCCTGCCCCCGGGCCCGAGCACCCGCCAGCATTCGTCGAGAAGGGCCGTCGGGTTTTCGGAGGTTTCGAGACCGTGCAGCAGGATGAGGCGGTCGACCATGCCGGTCTCCAGCGGCCACTGCGTCTCCTCGCAAAGCACGGATACATTCTCCATCCCCGCGGGCCAGGGCATCACCCCTTGCGGACCCGGCATCAGCCCGATCACCCGCCGCGCATCGTCGAGATAGGGGCGCAGAAGCGGCACGGCGAAGCCGAAACCGGCGACGGTCTGGGCCTTGGCGGGCGGCCAGAGTTTCACGACCTGGTCGCGGATTGCCTTCTGCGCCACCCGGCCAAGCTGGGTGCGATAATAGAAATTCCGCAGGTCGAGAACGTCGAGATGCATTGCGCCCGTCGCTTCCTTAGGCAAAAGTCGGGTGAAGCATACGGAAACGGACACGAAAAGCCATGGCACTGGACATCGTCACGGTCCCCTGTCTGAAAGACAACTACGCCTACCTCGCCCATGACGTGGCGACCGGGGCGACCGCCGTCGTAGATGTGCCAGTGGCAGCACCGATCCTGAACGCTTTGCGTGAACGTGGCTGGCGGGCAAGCCATATCCTCATCACCCATCACCATGACGACCACATCGCCGGCGTGAAGGCCCTTGCCGCCGCAACCGGCGCGCGGGTCATCGGCGCCGCGGCCGACGCCCACCGTCTCCCCCCGCTCGACGAGGAGGTGTCGGAGGGCGACCTGGTCCGGATCGGCATGGATACCGGCCGGGTCATCGACGTATCTGGCCACACGGTCGGCCATGTCGCCTTCCACTTTCCCGACTCGAAGGTGGTCTTCACCGCCGACAGTCTGATGGCCCTCGGCTGCGGGCGGATCTTCGAGGGAACCGCCCCGCAGATGTGGCAAAGCCTCATGAAGCTTGCCGCGCTGCCCCCAGACACGCTCGTCTGCTCGGGCCACGAATACACCGCCGCGAACGCGCGCTTCGCGCTGACCATTGAACCGGACAACGCGGCGCTTATATCGAGGGCCGAAGCGGTGGAAGCGGCGCGGCGCGAGGGGCGTCCAACGGTGCCATCGCTTCTGTCGGAGGAGCTGGCGACGAACCCCTTCCTCAGGGCGCGCCTGCCAGCAGTCAAACAGGCCATCGGCATGGCTGGCGCCAGCGATGCCGAAGTGTTCGCCGAGATCCGCGCCCGCAAGGACCGGTTCTGACCACTCGCGGTTCGCACGGCGGCAGCTCTATCGTCTCGTGGACGCAGACGGCAACCGCGATGCCGTCAATGCCGGCCCGGACAGTGCGTTGCATTCGATCACGGCCTAGGGTGAAATTCCGACAATTCCGTCACGAACCCGCACAATCCGATCACATTTTGGGCCACTCGCCCCGCAAACACCAAAATCGGCGAGAAAACACTTGAAGCTGCCCGATTTCCACCGAAGTTTAAGGTTATGAGGCGAAGGTAGGGCTTGGGCTCTCACCCGACCTGCCCGAAGGAAAGGAGCACGAAGGTGCCGTCATTTTCGAACACGCTCGAACAGGCAATCCATGCTGCGCTGGCGCTCGCTAACGCGCGGAGACATGAACTCGCGACGCTGGAGCATCTCCTGCTCGCACTCGTCGACGAGCCGGACGCGGCCAAGGTGATGCGCGCCTGCTCCGTTGATATCGAGGAATTGCGAAAAACGCTCGTGGAGTTCATCGACGACGACCTGTCGACGCTGGTGACCGACGTCGACGGCTCCGAAGCCGTGCCGACGGCGGCCTTCCAGCGCGTCATCCAGCGCGCGGCGATCCATGTCCAGTCCTCGGGCCGGACCGAGGTGACCGGCGCCAACGTGCTCGTCGCGATCTTCGCCGAACGGGAATCGAACGCCGCCTATTTCCTGCAGGAGCAGGACATGACGCGCTACGACGCGGTCAACTTCATCGCCCACGGCGTTGCCAAGGATCCCTCCTTCGGCGAGACGCGCCCGGTGAGCGGCGCGCAGGAGCATGAGGAACACGCGGCCGAGGCGCCCGGCGAGGCTAAGGAATCGGCTCTGGCCAAGTATTGCGTCGACCTCAACGAGAAGTCGAAGAAGGGCGATGTCGACCCGCTGATCGGCCGCGAGTCGGAGATTGAGCGCTGCATCCAGGTGCTCTGCCGCCGGCGCAAGAACAATCCGCTTCTCGTCGGCGATCCCGGCGTCGGCAAGACCGCCATCGCCGAGGGGCTTGCCCTGAAGATCACCCGCGGCGAGACGCCGGAGGTCCTGAAGGGCTCCACGATCTATTCGCTCGACATGGGCGCGCTTCTCGCCGGCACCCGCTATCGCGGCGATTTCGAGGAACGGCTGAAGGCGGTGGTGAAGGAACTTGAGGATCATCCCGACGCGATCCTCTTCATCGACGAGATTCACACGGTGATCGGTGCCGGCGCGACCTCTGGCGGCGCGAT
>JBNKFC010000268.1:0-1985 GCA_050289105.1 Paracoccaceae bacterium
CATCAAGGATGATAGCGTCCTCCGGCTCGTCGGATCGGCTCTCAGCGGCGAGGTCGATGCTCGGCTCGTCCTTCGCTTCGGCGGCGCTGCCGACGATCAGCGGCAGCATGTCTGCGCCGTTCGGCATCGGCGCGGCGCTGTTCGGCGGTTCACGCCAGGCAAGCGTGTCGAAACCGCCGCAATTGTCGCAAGTCGGCGCCCAGTCCGCCTGCACGTTGTGGCACTTCTCGCACATCCATTGCGGACCCCGGCTTGCGGTCAATGCGCGAGTCAGCCAGCCGCGAACGATTGCATCGTCCGCGCCTTCGCCGCGCGCGATCGCCGCCATCACCGTCAGGCTCCGTGCGGTCGGATGGGTCTCTGCCAGATCGCCCAAGGCACGGCGCGCCGCGGGAAAATCCTCGGCCGCAATCTGCAACTCCGCCCGGAGGAGCTTCGACTCCTCGTGGTTGGGGTTTGCCGAGAGCAACGTCTCAAACCGCTTGAGTCGTGCGGCCGGCGATTCGTCCGGCGCGATCTCCGCGAAGGCGGCCGCGAGGTCGGGATGGGGCTGCGCCTCCCAAGCCTTCTTCAGAACGCGCGCCGCATATTTCGCCTTCCCGGACTGCACGTAACCGCGTGCCGCCAGGACGGCTGCCGGAATGAGGTCCGGCGACAGCCGGTTCGCCGCGATGGCGGCTTCCCGCGCCTCGATGGGCGCGTCGTCGGAAAAGACCTCTTTCGCTTCTTGCAGGGCGAGCACTGCGTCCCGACGCTTGAAGACATCGCGCGGCAGAAGCCCCTGCTTCAGTTTTGCGCCAAGGACCTGCCGCGCGCCTTTCCAATCGCCCTTCTCGGCCTGGAGCTGCAACAAGGTATCCTGCACGTCCTGATGTTTCGGCTTGAGGGAGAACGCTTTTTCCGCAAGCTTCAGCGCCGTTTCGGTGTCACCTTCAGAAAGCTTCTGTTTCATCAGCCCGCGCACGCCGACAAACCGGGTCCGGTCGTCGGCCAAAAGTCGTTTGTAAACCTCGGTCGCCCGTTTCGTGTCGCCGGCAAGCTCCGCCGCCTGGGCGGCGATCAGGTTCGTCAGTTCGGGCCGGCCAAGGTATTTTTCCGCCTTCGCCGCCTGCGACAACGCCACGCGCCCCTCGCCCGAGGCAATCGCCATCAGCCCATCGGCCAGCGCCTGAAAGCCTTTGCGTTCGCGGTTGCGATCAAAGTAGCGGCTGAGCGCGGTCTCGTCGCCGTTGATAAACCGCAGAACCGCAACGATCAGACCGACTATCTTGAGCAGCAGCCAAAGCACCAGAACCGCCAGCAAAACGGCAATCACCATCTGCACAGGGCCGAGGTTGAATTCCATGTTGGCGAGCGAAATGCGGACACCGCTACCGGTTTCGGCCAGATAGCCCGCACCGAGGGTGAGACCCGCGACGACCGCGACGAAGAGGACGATTTTGACGAAGGACCAGATCATTGCTTCCTCACTGAAGTTCCTTCGCGAGCGCTGCCGCAGCCTCGGTTGCCGCGATCCGGCGTTTCGCCAACTCTACCCATTCCGCCATACGGGCCTGCCCGCCGGGCGGCAATTGTCCTATTTCGGCAATGGCTCCTGCCAGATCGCCAGCCATCAGCGCTGCCTCGGACCGCGAGAGAACCGCATCCGGGTCCTCTCCCGCGCGTGGGCTGAGAGAGCGGGCACCTGACTGGCTTCTCAGAAAGGCCGTGATCCGGTCCCAGGTTCCGCCACCGGCGCTTTCCTTGAGCGAGATCGCAAGCGCCTCGCGCGCGGCGGGTGGGAAGGCGGCACGCAGCGAAACGATGCTCGGGACGCCCTGTTTTTGCTCGGCGAGCGCCGCGGGAACGTCCACGCCCGCCGCAGCCAGTTCGCCCAGCGCACTTTCGAGGGCACCACCGGATTCGAGCGCCGCCCGAATGCGGCTGAGGGCGGCACGGGCAGCGCCTTGCCTGGCGACCGCCTCGGCCTCATCGCGGAGCCGACT
>JBNKFC010000269.1:0-8602 GCA_050289105.1 Paracoccaceae bacterium
CGAAATCGAGCGCAGCGTCGTTCTTCCGCGTGAGCATGACGAACCGCGTCACGTCGGCGCCCGCCTGCTCGACCACGTCTCGGAGCGTGACGAAGGTCCCCGCCCGCTTCGACATCTTGAACGGCTCGCCGTTCTTCCAGAGCTTGACGAGCTGGATGAGCTTGACTTCCAGCGGTACCTTGCCGCCCGACAGCGCCGAGACCACCGCCTTCAGCCGCTTCACGTAACCGCCGTGATCGGCACCGAGAACGTCGATGAGCTGATCGAAGCCGCGGGTGATCTTGTCGTAGTGATAGGCGATGTCGGGGGCGAAATAGGTCCATGCCCCATCGGATTTCTTCACCGGCCGGTCGACATCGTCGCCATGCGCGGTGGAGCGGAAGAGCGTCTGCTCCCGCTCTTCCCAATCCTCGGGCAGCTTGCCCTTCGGCGGCTCCAGCGTGCCTTCATAGATCAGGCCCATACCGCGCAGGGTCTCGATCGCGGCCTCGATCTTGCCGGTGCCATAGAGCGCCTTTTCCGAGGAATAGACATCCATCGTCACGCCGAGCAGCGCCAGATCCTCGCGGATCATCTTCATCATCGCCTCGGTCGCGAACTCGCGAACGTCGGCCAGCCATATGCTTTCGGGCTTGTCGAGAAGGCTGTCGCCATACTTTTCCCTCAGCGCCTCGCCGACCGGAATCAGGTAATCGCCGGGATAGAGTCCTTCGGCGATCTCGGGCGAGAGGCCGTTCGCCTCGCGGTAGCGCTCATAGGCCGACCGCGCCAGCACATCGACCTGCGCGCCGCCGTCGTTGATGTAATATTCGCGTGTGACCACGTAACCGGCGAAATCGAGAAGGCTCGCCAGCGCGTCGCCGAAGACGGCGCCGCGGGTATGGCCGACATGCATCGGGCCGGTCGGGTTGGCCGAGACAAACTCCACGTTGACGCGCGCGCCCTGCCCGAGGGTCGAGCGGCCGAAGTCGCGCCCTTCGCCCAGCGCCGCCTTGACGACGCCCTGCCATACGGCAGGCGCAAGGCGGAGATTGAGGAAACCGGGGCCTGCGGCTTCGGCGGTGACGATGCGGGGATCGGCGACGAGCCGTGCCGCCAATGCGTCGGCAATCGCGCGGGGCGCCATTCCGGCGGGCTTGGCGAGCACCATCGCGGCATTCGTCGCCATATCGCCATGCGCGGTGTCGCGCGGCGGCTCCACCGCGACGTTGGTGGTGTCTAGCCCTGCGGGCAACGCGCCCGCCCTGACCATATCGTCCAGGCTGGCAATCACCAGCGACCGGATTTCGGCAAAAAGGTTCATGTCATACCTCTGTGATCGGTCCGGCCATGCCAGAGGCCGCACGCGGCGTCAATCCTTCGCCCCGTTCCGTCCCCGTTCGCGCGCCTCATCGACGACCTCGCCGGGCTTGCTGAGGAACACGATCCGGGTGCCGGGCGCCAGTTTGGGATCGGCGTCGCCGCGCAGGAACTTCACCTCGCCATCCTTGGCAAGGCGGGCCAGCAGGATCGAATCCGGCCGCCGATCCCGCCATTCGTCAAACCCGAATTCCTCGGTGAGGCGCGTCATGCGAAAGGTCCAGCCCTCCCGCATCACGGCCTCGAACTCGTCGTAGGTCCGGCCATTACCAAACTGACGCCCGCCAAGCTGCGTCGGCAGCGCGTGACGCGATTTCTCGGCCTTTTGCCGACCGATCTGGAACGTGTTGTCGCGACCAAATTCGGGCGCGAGGTCCGTTGCGACCAACGTGTTGTAGGCATCGTTGTCGGTGGCGGCGACGATGGTCCGGTAGGTCAGGAACTCCACCTGCCGCTCCGCCGCTTCTGACAGGATGTCGCCGTAGAATGTCGGCACCCCGGCAGTGCGGGGGCGGATCAGATGGGCGTGGTTCGGATCGCAGACGAGAACGGGCACCTCCGCCTTCTTCAGCACCTCCGCCAATCCTGTGGTGAACCGCGACCCGCCGACAAGCAGAACACCCGGCACCTCTGCCCCGGCAAGGCCGAGCATCCGCGCGACGGGCGCGAGCGTGAAGCCATGCAGCACCACCGTCGCCAGCACCAGAACGAAGGCCAGAGGCCCGATCAGCCCCGCATCCTGCACCCCCGCCGCCGCGAGCCGTTCGCCAAACAGGCCAGCAACCGCGACAAGCACGACACCGCGCGGTCCCGTGCTGGCAATCAGCAGGCGTTCATTCCTCGGCAGCTTCGTCCCGATGAGCGAGATCAGGACCGTGAGGGGGCGCGCCAGCACAACAACGGCAAGGACGAAGACCACGGCCCGCCAGGTCAGCTGGCCGACCGCCGCAAAATCCATCGACGCGGCGAGAAGGATGAAAACGCCCGAAACGAGGAGGATCGTCGCATGTTCCTTGAACCGGCGCAGTTCCTCGTAACTCGGCAGGTCGGCATTGGCGATGACGAGCCCCATGATCGTGACGGCGAGAAGCCCGCTTTCGTGCAGGACGGCGTCCGAGGCCGCGAACGCCGCCAGAAGGACGGCGAAAAGGACCGGCACCTTCATGTATTCCGGCACCCTGCCCCGCCAGAACGCCCAAGAGATCAGGAACCCGGCGACGAGGCCGATGAGCGTCGCGAAACCGATGCCGATCCCGAGGTCGCGGAGCGCGGTCGCAGCATCGGTCGCCGTGCGCCGGACCAACACGAATTCGAAGGCGAGCACCGCGGCGAGCGCGCCGATCGGATCGTTGACGATCGCTTCCCATTGCAGAAGCTGGGCCGGGCGGCGGGCAAGCCGCGCCTGCCGCAGGAGGGGCGCGATCACCGTCGGCCCGGTCACGACCATGATGCCGCCGAAGACGGCGGCGCTTTCCCAGCCAAGCCCCGCGCCGTAGCGCAAGGCCAGCGACGACAGTAACCAGCCGAGCGGTGCGCCGATCAGCACGAGCCGCATGACACCGGCCCGCGCATCGCCGAGCTTGTGCAGATCGAGCGTCAACCCGCCCTCGAAGAGAATCACCGCAACGGCGAGCGAGATGAGCGGCGCCGTGACCGGCCCGATGTCGCGCACCGGATCGAAGAGGCCGAAGGCCGGCCCGACCAGCAATCCCGCCGCCAGCATGAGCACGATGGCCGGAAGCTGGAATCGCCATGCGATCCACTGCGCACCGACGCCGAGCGCGCCGACGAGCGCGAAGGCCGATACAGGGTTCAGCGCCCCTGAAACCTGTTCGATCGCCACCGATGCCGCTCCTCGGTCAGGCCTGGCCTGAGGGGCCGCACAGCCGGTCGTGTTCCTGGATCGCGAAACGGTCGGTCATGCCCGCGACATAGTCAAGAACCGTGCGCGCCAGTTCGGTCCGGTTCCGCGCCCGCGCCACGTCGGCGCGCCACTCGGCGGGCAGAAGGGCGGGATCATCGAGAAAGAGCGGGAAGAGATCGTTGATCATCGCCGTCACCCGCTGACGTTCCGTCACGACCGAGGGCGCGCGGTACATTCGGGTGAAAAGGAAGCCCTTGATCGCTTTCAGGTTCTGATAAAGCGGCTTCGAGAAGCGGATGATCGGCCCTTCCATCTCGCGGATCGCCTGCGCCGATTGCGGCTGGCTCGTCTGCAGCCGGTTCTGCGCCACCGCGATCACGTCCTCGACCATCACCCCGAAGACCCGGCGCAAGGCCTCGTGGCGGCGGCGCGAGGGGTCGAGGCCGGGATAGAGCCTGTCGACCTCGGCGAAGGCCGGGCCGGTGACGGGAAGCTCCATCAGGTCGGCCTCGGTGAAGAGCCCGGCGCGCAATCCGTCATGAAGGTCGTGATGGTTGTAGGCGACATCGTCGGCCACCGCCGCAACTTGCGCCTCGGCCGACGCGTGGGTGTGAAGCTCGAGATCGTACTCGGCGTTGAACTCGGCAAGCGCATAGGGAATGTCGGCGGCGTTCGCGACCGAATGCGATCCGGACGCATGCGGGCCGATGACCGGGCCGTTGTGCTTGGCGATGCCTTCGAGCGTCTCCCAAGTCAGGTTCAGCCCGTCGAAATCGGCATAATGGCGTTCAAGCCGGGTAACGATGCGGACGGCCTGGGCGTTGTGATCGAACCCGCCATAGGGCGCCATCAGTTCGGCCAGCGCATCCTCGCCGGTATGGCCGAAAGGCGGATGGCCGAGATCGTGGGCCAGCGCCACCGCCTCGGCCAATTCCACGTTCAGCCCGAGCGTCCCGGCGATCGTGCGCGCGACCTGCGCCACCTCGATCGTGTGGGTCAGGCGCGTGCGGTAATAATCGCCCTCGTGCTCCACGAAGACCTGCGTCTTGTGCTTCAGCCGCCGGAAGGCCGAGGAATGGATGATCCGGTCCCGGTCGCGCTGGAAGGGCGAGCGGAAGGTGGACATGGTTTCGCGGAATTGCCGGCCCCGGCTGTCGTCGGGATGGCAGGCGTAGGGGGCAAGGGTCATCGGGTCCGCTTCTTGTCGCGTCGTTGGTTCGTCATATATGATGATCAGCAGAGAATTGACACAGGCGACCGAGATGGAGCTGACCCTTCCCCCGAAAGTGACACCCCGCGCCTTCGCGCGGCTCGCCGAGATCAACGCGGCATCGGGCGAGAATAAGGCCTTGCGCGTCGCCGTCGAAGGCGGCGGTTGCTCGGGCTTTCAGTACGACATCAGGCTCGACGATCCCGCGCCGGACGATCTGGTGCTGGAGGCGGACGGCCAGAGGGTGCTGGTCGATGCCGTCTCCCTGCCCTTCCTGTCGAACGCGGTCATCGACTTTTCCGAAGAACTGATCGGCGCGCGCTTTGTCATCGAAAACCCGAACGCGACGTCATCCTGCGGCTGCGGAACTAGCTTTTCGATCTGAGGACTCGCGGCTTTCGTAACCTGGATCGCGCGTTTGTGTTCGCGGACGCGGGTTCGCCTGCATTCCGAATGATGAGGATCAATCCGTCCGGTCGCTGTGCCGCGCAACGTCCTGCCGAGCGATATGCTCAGCAAGTCCTGAGGACACATCCATGACAGTCACTCGTAGAACGGTGCTGGCGCTGGCCGCCGCAACACTTCCCGCGACATGGCTCAATCCGGCTTGGGCCGCTGACACGACAATCACGGCGTCGCTTTGGGACAAGGGGCCGGATTCGATGGCGATGATGGGAATTACGCTCAGCGCAGCCTCCGCCCCCGCCGGCAAGATCACCTTCACGGCCACGAACGATTCCAAGGATACAATCCACGAGATGGTCCTCGCCCCGGTCTCCGATCCCAATACGCCGATGCCGTATGACGAGGCGACGATGAAGGTCGATGAGGATGCCGCCGGACATCTGGGCGAAGTGGCCGAACTCGAACCCGGCGCGTCCGGTTCGCTGACGCTCGAGATGCAGCCCGGAACCTACATCCTTTACTGTAACATCCCCGGACATTACGCGATGGGAATGTGGACGCTGTTTACCGTCACCGGCTGATCCTGCGCCCATCTTCGCCTTGCACCCCGGGCCTTTCGCCTAGATGATCGCGGCGGAGAGCCCGGGGGACTGCCATGAAGATCGCCACCTTCAACATCAACGGCATCAAGGCCCGGGCCGAGGCGCTGCCCGCCTGGCTCGACGAGGCTACGCCCGACGTGGTCCTCTTGCAGGAGATCAAGTCCCTAGACGACGCCTTCCCCCGCGAGATCTTCGAGGATCGCGGCTATTTCGTCGAAACCCATGGCCAGAAGAGTTTCAATGGCGTCGCGATCCTGTCGAAGCTGCCGTTGGAGGACGTCACGCGCGGCTTGCCGGGCGACGAGGACGACGAACAGGCGCGCTGGATCGAGGCGACCATCGTCGGCAAGACGGCGCTTCGGCTTTGCGGGCTCTACCTTCCGAACGGCAACCCCGCGCCGGGGCCGAAATTCGACTACAAGCTCTCGTGGATGGAGCGGATGAAGGCCCGCGCGGCAGAGCTTCTGGCAGAGGAAATGCCAGTCGTCATGGCAGGCGACTACAATGTCATTCCGCAGGCCGAGGATGCGGCAAAGCCGGACGCCTGGAAGGATGACGCGCTGTTCCTGCCCGAAAGCCGCGCCGCGTTCCGGCGCATCCTGCACCTCGGCTACACCGAGGCGTTTCGCACGCGTGAGCCGCGCCCAGGCCATTATTCCTTCTGGGATTATCAAGCCGGTGCCTGGGCCAAGAACAACGGCATCCGGATAGACCACCTGCTGCTCAGCCCGCAGGCTGCCGACCTCTTGCGCGAGGCGGGAATAGACAAGGCGGTCCGCGGCGGCGACAAGCCGTCAGACCATGTGCCGGTCTGGGTAGAGCTTGACGCCTGATCTCTAGCCTGCGGTCACGTCGTGTCCGTAGAGCCAATCGAAGCGGCCGAGGAGCCGGGCCGGCGCGATGCGCCCCGCCAGACGCAGGCCGACATGGGCAATATCTCTCTTCACACCGCTGAGGTGATAGTTCCGCGCATTGGCATTCGCCGCCGCGACGATGCGGCGGACGCGCGGCATGCGAGCCGCCTGGTAGGCAGGCAGCGCCGCGTCGACCGGCAGACGCGACAGGTGATCGGCGAGAACCCACGCATCCTCGAGCGCCATGTTTGCCCCTTGCGCAAGGAAAGGCAGCGTCGGATGCGCGGCATCGCCGAGAATCACCGCCCCCTGCCCATGCCATTTCGGCGCCACCGGATGGCGGAAGAGCCCCCAGAGGTTCGGCCGTTCGATCCGGTCGAGCCAGCCGCGCACCTCTGGCACGAAATTCTCGAACGCGATGCGCAGCGCCAGCGGATCGTCGGTGAGGGACCAACTTTCCTCGGCCCAATTGCGCCGTTCCTCGACGGCGACAATGTTCCTCAGCCGCCCGCCGCGCAGAGGATAGGTGACCAGATGCCGGCCCGGCCCCAGGTAGACGCGCGCCACCGGCGCGATGTCAGGCTCGGCGGGCAACGTCGCCCGCCAGGCGACCTGATGGGTAAAGAAGGGCGCGACCGAACCGTTCAGCGCAGCGCGCAATTTCGAATGGAGCCCATCGGCGCCGATCAGCAACTCGGCCTCGATCTCTCCGCCCTGCGCCGTCGTCAGGCGCGGGGTTGCGGCATCGAGATCGATCGTCTCGACCTTCTGCAACAAGCGGATCGTCACACCGGCAGCGCGCGCACCCTCGGCCAAGCAGGTTATCAGATCGGCACGGTGCACGAAACGGAAGGGCTGATCGGTCCGGTCCCGCGCCAGATCGAGCCGTACGACCTTGCCGCCGGTCTCGCCATCGACCAGTTCGACAGCCTTGGCCTGAACGCTGGCAGAGGACAGCGCGTCGCCGAGGCCAAGCGCCGCCATGACGCGGGCTCCATTCGGCGAGATCTGTAGGCCGGCGCCGACTTCGGCGATTTCGGGCGCCTGTTCCAGCACCGTCACCTCGGCGCCTTTCAACGCCAGAGCTCTGGCGACGGCGAGTCCCGCGATCCCGGCCCCCAGCACCGTCACCCTGCGTCCGTCAAGCATCGCCGTCCCCCTGAAAGCAACGGCACCGGAGCCTTTCGACCCGGTGCCGGAATTCCACGCCCCCTGGCCCCGGGGATCAGTCGTCGCGGTGTACGCGCTCGCGCCGTTCGTGCTTTTCCTGCGCTTCGAGCGTCATCGTCGCGATCGGCCGCGCGTCGAGACGCTTGAGCGAGATCGGCTCGCCGGTCATCTCGCAGTAGCCGTATTCGCCGTTGTCGATCCGGCGAAGGGCCGCGTCGATCTTCGACACCAGCTTGCGCTGACGGTCACGAGTTCTGAGTTCAAGAGCCCGGTCGGTTTCCTCGCTGGCGCGGTCGGCGATGTCGGGAACGTTGCGGGCGCTGTCCTGCAGGCCTTCAAGCGTCTCGGCCGACTGTTCCAGCAGCTCTTCCTTCCAGGTCAACAGCTTGCGCCGGAAATATTCGAGCTGACGCTCGTTCATGAAGGGTTCATCTTCAGCCGGACGGTAATCGTCGGGAAGAAAGATTTCGGGCTTCATCTCTGCTCCCTTCTTCCGTCCGGACGTCGAATTCAGATCGCTGATATTCATCCGGCACTCCTTGCGCGCTCCAATAGCCGAAGCGGCAGGGGATGTCACTAGGGCATGGGCCGGCTTGCGGCAAATTGATCGCGCGGCTATGACTGCGCCGAACATCCATGCCCATGTCATCAGAAATAAAATGAAATTCACCGGAACGGATCAGTACGTCGCGACCGAAGATCTGACTGTTGCCGTGAACGCATCAGTCACTCTGGAACGGCCGCTATTGGTGAAAGGCGAACCCGGCACCGGAAAGACTGAACTGGCCCGCCAGGTGGCGACCGCGCTCGGCCTGCCCATGGTCGAATGGCATGTGAAATCCATCACCAAGGCCGCGCAGGGGCTTTACGAATACGACGCCGTCAGCCGGCTGCGCGACAGCCAGCTGGGCGATGAGCGCGTCCATGACGTGCGCAACTACATCCGAAAGGGCAAGCTCTGGCAGGCCTTCGAGGCAGACACCAAGGTCGTCCTTCTCATCGACGAGATCGACAAGGCCGATATCGAGTTCCCGAACGATCTTTTGCAGGAACTCGACCGGATGGAGTTCCATGTCTACGAGACCGGCGAGACGATCCGGGCGAAGCACCGGCCGGTGATCATCATCACCTCGAACAA
>JBNKFC010000270.1:0-1926 GCA_050289105.1 Paracoccaceae bacterium
CCGTCCAGGGCCCGCTGACACGGGTCCGCCCGCCGCCCCCCGCTCCGCCCTTGCGGCTCTCGGCGCCTTCGGGCAGGAAAGGCGCATGGCGAAATCCGGCCCCTCATTCACCTGCACGGAATGCGGCGCGGTCCACAAGAAGTGGACCGGGCGCTGCGACGCATGCGGAGCATGGAACTCCATCGTCGAGGAGGCGCCCCTTTCGGCAGGTCCCGCCACGAAATCGCTCGGCGCGGCGAAGGGGCGGCAGATCGAACTGACGACGCTCGCCACTAGGGAAACCCCGCCGCCCCGCGCCGCCTCCGGGTTGAGCGAACTCGACCGGGTGCTCGGCGGCGGCCTTGTACCGGCCTCGGCGATCCTGGTCGGCGGCGATCCCGGTATCGGCAAGTCGACCCTGCTGTTGCAGGCCGCGGCGAGTTTCGCGCGAAGCAACCTCTCCTGCCTCTATGTCTCGGGCGAGGAAGCGAGCGCGCAGGTGCGGATGCGGGCGCAGCGCCTCGGCCTGTCCGACGCACCGGTGCAGCTCGCGGCCGAGACCAACCTGCGCGACATCCTCACGACGCTCGACGCCACGCGCCCCGACCTCGCGATCATCGACTCGATCCAGACCATGTGGGCCGATCATGTCGAGGCCGCCCCCGGTTCCGTCAGCCAGGTGCGAGCAGCGGCGCACGAGCTGGTGAGCTTTGCCAAGAAACGCGGCACTTCGGTCATCCTCGTCGGCCACGTCACCAAGGAGGGCCAGATCGCCGGCCCCCGTGTGGTCGAGCACATGGTCGACACCGTCCTCTATTTCGAGGGAGAGCGCGGGCATCAGTTCCGCATCTTGCGCGCCGTCAAGAACCGTTTCGGCCCGGCGGACGAGATCGGCGTGTTCGAGATGACCGGCGGCGGGCTTGCCGAGGTGGCGAACCCCTCCGCCCTCTTCCTCTCCGAGCGTGGACAGGCGAGCCCCGGCTCGGCAGTATTCGCCGGGATCGAGGGGACGCGCCCGGTCCTTACCGAAATCCAGGCGCTCGTTGCACCTTCGCCGCTCGGAACGCCGCGCCGGACGGTGGTGGGCCTCGACAGCGGGCGGCTCTCGACCATCCTCGCGGTGCTCGAATCCCGCTGCGGCATTCCCTTCGCCGGTCTCGACGTCTTTCTCAACGTCGCCGGCGGCATGCGTGTTTCCGAACCCGCCGCCGACCTCGCCGTTGCCGCGGCATTACTCTCTGCGCGCGAAGACGTAGCTTTGCCTCCCGACATGGTAGTTTTCGGTGAAATCAGCCTCTCGGGGGCGTTACGTCCCGTCGGACAGACGGAAAACAGGTTGAAAGAAGCGCAAAAACTTGGTTTCTCACAGGCAGTCGCACCCGACCGGAGCAAATTCGACGGCGGCGACGGGATGCGGGTGCGCAAGATGCCCGATCTCACCACGTTTGTCGGCGAGATGTTTGCCGCAGGCTGAACGCGAGGAGCGAGGGCATGGAAGGTTTCACTATCGTCGACGCCGTGGTGGCCGTCATCATCCTGATGTCGGCAATTCTGGCCTATAGCCGGGGCTTCGTGCGCGAAGTCCTCGCGATCGCAGGCTGGGTCGCAGCCGCGGTGCTCGCGTTCATCTTCGCGCCGCAGGCGGAACCGCTGATCAAGCAGATCCCGGTCCTCGACAAGTTCCTCGGCGACAGCTGCGAATTGTCGATCATCGCCGCCTTCGCCGGCGTCTTCGCGCTGTCGCTCATCGTGATGTCGATCTTCACGCCGCTCTTTTCCTCGGCCGTCCAGCGCTCGGCGCTCGGTGGGATCGACCAGGGGCTCGGCTTTCTCTTCGGCGTCCTGCGGGGTATCCTGCTCGTTGCCGTCGCCTTTGTCGTCTACGATCGCGTACTGGTGAATTCGACCGTCCCCGTCGTCGACAATTCGCAATCGGCCAAGGTCTTC
>JBNKFC010000271.1:0-3365 GCA_050289105.1 Paracoccaceae bacterium
GCCCCGGCGTCGTTGCCGGAAATGTCCGCGCAGTGGGCGAGGTCTTCAAGATCCCCGGCCTCATCCAGCTGTTCCTCAAACCGCACAAGCCGGCGCTGACCGTCACCGCGCTGGAAGTGCCGTATCGGCTCTACCAGAGCCCCATCGAACCGGCCAGCTGGGTCCACGCACTCGACACCGTCAAGCGCGGCGCACGCACGGAACTCTGGCACACGCGGCTCGCGCCCAAAGTCGGCGGCGCGACGGACGAAGCGGCGACCGAAAAGCCGATGCTGCGCGCCATATGGTCACCCGACTATCTGAAGCCCAACAATCCCCAACCGTTCAAGATGCCGATGCTGCCCGAAGACCGCAGCGACATCGTGCGGCTGACGGCAGGCTACAACGAACACACCTTCCTGGGCGACAGCAGCACGCCTTCGCCCTATGTCCCGAAGCCCGTGACCTCGCACCGTACAATGTTGACCGCGCTTGGCGCATGGCTGAACAGTGAAGGCATCTGGCCGATCGCACCGTTCGAGGCCGACGCGCAGGGCGTGGAAAATCCCCTGCCGACCGAGGCCTGGCGGCACCTCGCGGCGATGGGGCGGGACTATTACGTACGGATCATCAAGCGCGGCTCGCTCTACGGGCTGGGCAACGGCGCTTCGATCGTCACCATCAGCGAACGGATGTTCGAGGACATTCCGGGGACCAGCGATCGCGCCGCCTATCTGCGCAAGTACGACTTCATACTGGTGCGCGAGCCGGTGCGGATATTCCCGGGCGACGGGCAGGCGTTCGAGGGTCGCGACTTGCCCTTCCGTCGTGTCGAAATCCTCACCAAGGTGACGCCGATCCTGCTCGCTCCGGGGTCCCATCCGGGGCAGGTCGTCGGTCCGATGGCGGCGGAGGCGGCCAGCAAGAAGGTCTTCTGGCCGATGTACGATCCGGGCGACGGGTCGAAGCGCGACGTCCGCTTCAAGGTGCGCGCCACCGACATGTCCGGGCGCGAAGTGTCGTTCTCCATGCCGCTCATCTTTGTGCGGAGCGACATGAACACCCCGACGACGCTCAGCAAGATCCACCCCGCCTATGCCGCCGACGACCGCTCGACCGTCCCGCTCTCGGGCCAGCTTGTCGAGCTTGCGCCGCAGCTGGTCGGCGGCGACGCCGAGGGCGACACGATCTTCCCTGTCCAGTCGATCAGTTTCGCCGGTCGTGCCCCGACCAAGACGCTGCCCCCGAACCGGGTGCGCTACTATCCCTATGCCGCGAAGATGGACATCAACGCGCCCGCGCTCGACGGCCTTGCCAAGTTCGGCAAGCCGCTGACCGTGTCCTACGCCGATGTCTATACGTCCAGCGGCTTTGCCACGCCGCAGAACACCGGTCAGGTGTTCCTCAAGACGGTGGGCGGCGACACCGCGCTCAGCTTCGGCGGTGGCGGCGCGGGGACTGATGGCGTGGGCGGCATGGTGGCGCCGAACATGGCGATCTCGGCGCTCTCGCGCAGCCATGGCCCGGTCGGCGGCAACGAGGGCGCCTTTGCCGGCGGCAACTTCGATCCGTCGGATTTCTTCCCTTCGGCCAAACTGTTCGGCACCATCGACCTCAAGGATATCATCGCGCCGGTCGCGGTGACGCTGCTCGGCGCGGCGGTGCCGAAGCTGAAGAAGGTGGACTTCCCCGACCGGATCGAGGTCAGCTTCCAGTTCAAGCGTGACAACGTCTCGTCGCCCTTGCCCATCCTTGTCACCGGGGCCGGCGGCGGGACCACGCTCGACATCGTGGCGAAGGCGATTTCCTACTTCCGCGTAGATGATCCGAAGAATCCACTCGGCAACTTCAACAACGGCGTGCCTGATCCCGGGCTCAAGGACCCCGAAGTTGTCGTCGACGCCTCTCTCACCAATTTCAAGCTCAACCTCTTCGGCTGCGTCATCGTCTGGTTCGACAAGCTGCAGTTCAAGATGAAGGCGGGCGAGAAGCCCGACGTCGACCCGAAGCTCCACGACAAGGACCCGGTGGTCTTCGGCGGGCCTTTGGAGTTCATCAACAAGCTCTCTGAGATCATCCCGTCGAACGGTTTCTCCGATCCGCCCAAGATCGACATCGGTCCATCGGGGATCGGCGTAGGCTATTCGCTCGCCATCCCCACGGTGGCCGTCGGCATCTTCTCGCTTCAGAACATGTCGATCGGGGCGCTTCTCAGGCTGCCCTTCGACGGCGACCCGGTGTCGATCCGCTTCAACTTCTCGGAACGGCAGAAGCCCTTCCTGCTCACCGTCTCGCTCTTCGGGGGCGGCGGCTTCTTCGCGCTCGCACTCGACAATTCCGGCGTGCGCGAGGTCGAGGCGGCCTTCGAGTTCGGCGCGATGGCGGCGATCAATCTCGGTGTTGCCTCGGGGTCGGTCTACGTCAAGGCGGGCATCTATTTCCACTGGAAGACCGACACCGTCGAGCTTGAGGGCTATTTCGACATGGGGGGAGAGATGTCGGTCATCGGCATCATCTCGGTATCGCTCAAGTTCCACCTCGCGCTCGGCTACTACAAGTCGGGCGGCAAGTCCGAGGTGAAGGGCCAGGCGACGCTGACCGTCGAGATCGAGATCCTGTTCTTCTCGGCAAGCGTCTCGGTCACCTGCGAGCGGCGCCTCGGCGGGTCCGATGCTGACCCGCTCTTCGTCGAATTCTACCCGGCGCAGTCGGACTGGTCCGACTATGCCGCAGCCTTCGCGTAGGGGAGGGACGTCATGGCCGACAAGACCCAGCACATCATGTGGACGGCGCTCCCGAACGGTTACGAGCCGGGCAAGGGGTATCGCGTCTCGGTTCTCGTGTCGCCGGAACTCACGCGGACGCCGGCGGTTCCGGGGCGGCTCGACGAGTTTCCCGATCTTCTCGACTGGCCGGCCACGCTGGCGGGCGCGACCTTCGCCTTCCATTACCACAACTCGACAGTGACGAATGCGCAGCTCGTCAGCAAACCCGACAGCGCCGTCTGGGGCGCCGTCTTCCGCCCCGACACGTTTGTCAGAAGCCATGCGTTCGAGGACAAGCGCGGGACGGTCGTGCTCAGCGCGCCGCTGACCACGATCCACGATTTCGTCGAGGAGACTTATGCGTCGCTCGTCGCCACGGCAGGCGACGATCTGCCCGAGCGCGACGAGCATTTCAAGAACCTCCGCCCCCTCGTCGAGGACCTGCCGGAGCCGCGCGTCATGCTGGACGCGTTGCGCAATCCCGAAGCGCAGCTGGACGTGAGCGATCAGCGCACCGCCTGGGCGCTCTTGCAGGCCTATCACCGGCCGCTTTCGGCCGAGGTGACCGAGCACTATGTCAAGAACACCTCCGGACCCGACGAAGACCCGCGCGAAAACGCA
>JBNKFC010000272.1:0-5103 GCA_050289105.1 Paracoccaceae bacterium
TGCGCCCGCGAAACCAGCGCTCGAGGCGGGGCTCAGGGCCTATGAGCGCGTGGCGAAACTCGCCGCCCCGCTCGTGGCCCCGGGGGGGTTTCTCGGACTTTGTTCCTGCTCGCACGCGGTGGACTTGACGCAGTTCCGCAATGCCTCCGCCCGCGGGATCGGGCGCGGCGGTCGGCGGGCGCAGCTTCTGCACACGGGGTTTGCCGGACCCGACCATCCGCAACTGCCGCAACTGGCCGAGAGCGGCTATCTCAAGGCGCTCTTCTTCCGGCTTGACGGATGAAGGCGCTTCTGGACGCCTGCGTCCTCTACCCGACGGTTTTGCGCGAGATCCTGATCGGCGTGGCGCAGGCGGGACTTTATACGCCGCTCTGGTCCGAACGTATTCTCGAAGAATGGGCGCGGGCCACGGTCAAGCTCGGCCCCGGTGCGGAACTGATTGCGCGTGCCGAGGTGGCGGCCCTCCGCACGGCGTTCCCCAACGCCGCGGTGGCGCCGCACGAAGGGCTGGAGGCTCGGCTCTGGCTGCCCGATCCGGCCGATATCCACGTCCTGGCCGCCGCGATTGCCGGCAGCGCCGATGTCATCGTCACCTTCAATGCCGTCGATTTTCCGCGCCAGATGCTGGCCGAGGAGGGGGTGCGGCGTGAAGACCCCGACGGGTTCCTGCTGACGCTCTGGCAGGATCACCCGGACAGCGTCGCCGCCGTGGTCGAGGCCGTGCGGGCCAAGGCGGAGCACCTGTCGGGCGAGGCGCAGCCCCTCCGCCCGTTGCTGAAGCGCGCCCGCTTGCCGCGCCTTGGCAAGGCGCTCGGCGGATAAGCAGCGACGGGCGTTGGACCAAGGTTGCTTGAAACCCACCTTGCATGGCCGCGCGCCGGCCCTATCGCCGCACGCCCCACTTGCGCTCGTTCGCCTCGATCGCGGCGATCCGGTCGCTGGATTTCGGGTGGCTCATCAGCCAGGCCGGGCTACCCGCGCCGCCCATTCCCGTCAGGTGCCCGAGCTTGTCGAAGAGCGTCTTCTGCGGCCCGGTTCCAATCCCCGCCTTGACGAGAAGCGCCGAGGCCCATTCATCGGCCTCGTACTCGTCCCGCCGGCTCAGCCGTGCGGCGAGAAGCGAGGTGACAAGCCCGGCGAGCCAGACCCCGATCCCCGGCAGCAGACGCCCAAGTACCGTCGCCAGCATCACCCTGATCGCGTTCTGACCGGTGAAGTCGATCATCCGCCGCCGGGAATGGCCGAGCGCCACGTGGCCAAGCTCATGCGCAATCACGCTTGCAAGCTCTTCCGCCGTCACCGCGCCCTCGCGGAACTTCTGGTAGAAGCCCCGCGTCAGGAAGATCCGCCCGTCCGGCGCGGCGAGCCCGTTGACCGGCGCGACCTCGTAGATATGCACCGGCACGCGGGCGACCTCCAGGGCGGCTGCGAGCCGTTCGGTCACCGCCAGAAGGGCGGGATCGGCAAGCGGCGTCGAGCGCGCATCAAGCTCGCGCGCCGTCCGCCAGGCCGAGAACCGCCAGAAGACGAGGCCGTAGAGCAGGGCGAGAAGGATGGGGGTGAATTTCAGCATGGGTTCAATATGGGCATTGGCGCGGACAGCTCAATGCGCGTGGTCGCGAATGGACGCACGCAGCCACAGCCCGAGGCCCAACATCGCCGCAATCCCGCCGAGGAGGCCGAGGCTCGACGATAGAAGATCGCCCGCAGCTTCGAGATTGCCGGCAAAGGCGTGACCCATACCGGTATAGAGCGCGACCCAAACCGTTTCGCCGGCGATCCCCCAGATCGTGAACCGCGGCCAGGCGAGGCCGCCCGCGCCGGCGGCGAAGTTGGCCCAGGGGCCGACCGGGCTGAAGAGCCAACGGGTGAGGAAGATGGCGACATCGCCGCGACGATCAAGGAGGGCGCGGGCACGGTCCAGAGCCGCCGCGCGACCGGGCGCGCGGGCGAGGCGCGAGAGAAGTGACGGACCACCGAGGTTTCCCAACGCGTAACCTGTCTGATCGCCGACAACCGCGCCGGCAAGCGCCGCCGCGATAGTGGCCGGCAGGCTCAGATCGCCCGACGCCGCGAACCCTCCGGCGGCGAGCATCATCATCGAGGACGGCACCGGCAGCGCGAGGCAGGACAGGAAGGTCGTCGCAGCCAGAAGCCAGAGCCCGTATTCCGGGACGAGCGACAGGAGCCAGTCGGTCATTGCCTGGCCTGTTCGTCGCGCAGCGCTGCCACTGTCTTCTCGACCGAGCCGAGCAGGTCGTCGAGGGGTTCGCCCCGCGTCGCGGCGATTTCGGCGAGTGTCCGGGGACGACCCGGTTCCAGCGTCAGGCCAAGGGCGCCGACAAGCTCCTCTCGCGGCACGTGCCAGCTGCGCGCCACATAGCCCGGTGTCATCCAGCCAGCCGGATGCTGATCGCGGTGCGCAGGGTTTGACCAGTAGACGGCAAACAGGATGAGGCGGACCGCAAAGAAGAGCGTCACGGCGGCAGCGGCGGCGAATGCCAGAAGCGGGCCGCGGTGACTGCGCCAGAGCCGCGCGAGCACCGTCATGTCAGCACCTTCATCGCCCGGCCGATCCCGTCGAGGGTCAGCGGGAACATGCGGTTCTCGAAGATCTGCCGGATCATGCCGATGGATTGCGTGTATTGCCACTGACGCTCCGGCAGGGGGTTGAGCCAGACGTTCGACGCCCATTGCGCGCGGGCCCGGTCGAGCCATGCCTGGCCGGATTCTGCATTCCAGTGTTCGTTGGCTCCGCCGGGATAGGCGATCTCGTACGGCGACATGGAGGCGTCGCCGACGAAGATCGCCTTGTAGTCGGAACCGTATGTTCGCAGCACTTCCGACGTCGGCGTCTGCCGGTCCCAGCGCCGCCGGTTGTCGCGCCAGACGCCTTCGTAGAGGCAATTGTGGAAGTAGTAGTATTCGAGATGCTTGAACTCGGCCCGGGCGGCCGAGAACAGCTCTTCCACCACCTTGACGAAGGGATCCATCGATCCGCCGACATCGAGGAAGAGCAGGACCTTCACCGCGTTGTGCCGCTCGGGGCGGGTTTTCACGTCGAGATAGCCGTGCTCTGCCGTGGCGCGGATCGTGCCGGGAAGGTCCAGCTCCTCGGCGGCGCCCTCGCGCGCCCAGCGGCGCAGCCGTTTCAGCGCCACCTTGATGTTGCGGGTGCCGAGTTCCACCTGGTCGTCGAGATTGCGGAAGTCGCGCTTGTCCCAGACCTTGACCGCCCTCTGGTTGCGGCTTTCCTTCTGGCCGATCCGCACCCCTTCGGGATTGTAGCCATAGGCGCCGAAGGGCGACGTGCCGGCGGTGCCGATCCACTTCGATCCGCCCTGATGTCGACCTTTCTGTTCCTCCAGTCGTTTCTTCAGCGTTTCCATAAGCTTGTCGAAGCCACCTAACGCTTCGATCTCGGCCTTTTCCTCGGCCGTCAGCGTCCGTTCGAGCATCTTCTCAAGCCATTCGCGCGGCAGGTCTATCGCCTCCAGCACCTGATCGGCGGTGATCGCCTCCAGCCCTTTGAAGGCTTCTGCGAAGGCGCGGTCGAAACGGTCGAGATGGCGTTCGTCCTTCACCATCGCGGTGCGGGCGAGGTAGTAGAAACCCTCGATATCGTAGGTGACGAGCCCTGCCGACATTCCTTCGAGAAACCCCAGATACTCGCGCAATGAGACCGGGATGCCGGTCTTGCGCAGGATCTCGAAGAAATGCTGAAACATCGGCCTCAGGTCATGCGATAATAGACAATCGTCGCGAAAAGCCCCAGAATCGCAAAGAAAATCGCGTGTGCGATTGCGTATTGCAGCCGGTCGAGCCGGTTACCGCCGCGCCGCGCGGCGCGGGTCCAGCCGATGATGGCGCCTGCGATGATGGCCGCGATGAAAATCATTTCTGCCTCATTCTCGTCGCCGGCGACAGGGCCGCGATATTCAAGAGCCGCGCGGCCACCTCGGCATCGGAGGAGAAGCCATAGCGCGCCCAGCCGAGACTGTCGAGCCGGACCTGCTGCGCCTCGGACGACCGCCCGACGAGGTCGAGCGCCTCGGCCTTTACCATGAGAAGGCTGGCCAGGAGGGCCGCGTTTTCCGCCTTCGCCGCGAGCGGCAAAGCCCGGTTTGTGCGCAGGATCACCTCCTCGGCGCGGCCGCTTGAGAGGGCGAACGCGGAAAGCTGCATGTCCGAATGGGCGGATTGCAGGGCGAGATCCGGCTGGCTTTCGTAGATCGCGGCGGCCTCGTGGAAGGCGAGAGCGGCGGTTTCCGTATCGTGACCGAGCGAGAGACGGCCCAGTGCGAGCCAGGCAAAGCCGGCCCGTGCGTCGCGCCAGCCATGCGATTGTGCGATTTCGACCGCCTGGCGGGCCGCCTCGCGTCGGCGACCGCCGAAGGTGCCGGGCCCGAGGGCGGTCTCGATCGCCTCGGAATAGGCGCGGGGGGTGGGATCGGGCCGTGCGGCCGGTCCCCGCTCGCCCGCCGGGTTGAGCCGCGCGAGAATGTCGGGAAGCCGGGCGGCAACCTCGGACGACGTCATACCGCTATGCAGTTCCGGCGCATAGGTTGCGCGCAGGATGAGCATGTCGAACCCGGTCAGAACGGTATGGATGTTGTCGTCGTTGAAGACCGAATCGGGAAGCCGGTACAGATCGTTGAGAGGGCCAAGCGCCTGCGCGAGTTCCTCGTGCAGGCAATCGCGGACTTCCTGCGGCGCGGTATCGTTCGGGATGAAGATCGCGGCCCTGTCGCGACGGGTCAGCGTGGCCCAATCAAGGTCGGCCCGGCGCGCACGGCGATAGTCATCCCAGGACGCCACACGCGGTGCAACGAAACAGGCCGCGCGCGGCACCAGTCGCTGCATGACCTTGCGGGGCAGGAATTCCACGGTGATCTGGGCCCGGTCATCGGTCACGGGGGTGATGTCGATACCGGCCTCGGCGCGCAGCCGCGCGAGCAGGCGGCCGAGATCCTCGACGTCTCCGTTCGCACGGTGGAGCGCGACTGGCGCTACATCCGCGGGCGCCTGCACAAGGAGCTCTCCGACTCGAAGGACTAGGGAGATGAAGACGACACGCGCCCGGCTGGTCGCAGACCTCTTCCA
>JBNKFC010000273.1:0-1661 GCA_050289105.1 Paracoccaceae bacterium
CGGTCGAGCGCGTCTTCCCGGGACGCTGGTTTCTCCAGATCGAGTCCCCCTTCTTTGGCAATCGCCTGAAGATCCTGTGCCAGCCATTGGCGTTCCAGTGCGGCATTGCCTGCCCCTTCCCGCAGGCGCGCGGCCACAGCCTCGGCATCGATGCCCGTGCCTTGCAACGCCTCGGCCAGCTTTGGTGCCACCTCTATATCGTCAAGACGCGCGAGGTGATCTTCACTTAAGTTCGGCCTTGCATAGATGCCGTCCCGGGATGGGGCATCGACCAGGGCGGCGGAGCGATCCCCGAGCGGGTTCAAATGCGCGACCGAGGCCAGAACGTCGGTCAGCTTGCGCTCGATCACCGGCCTCTCGGCCGCCGGCGCCCTGTCGATCGCCGCCTCGATCTGGCGAATGTTCTGAGAAAACTCGGTGATCAGCGTGTCGAACGCTGCTTCGTCTTGGGACATGTAGATGGCTCCGTCAGATTGAATCTGACCGCCACTGGCAAGGATGGTGCTGGCCCTCTCGAGCGCTTCGGCCACGTCTTCGAAATTCGAGCGTGACGCCTCCGCCGCGAGCCCGCGGTAGATCAACGCGTTATGCCTGACGGTTTCCAGAGCGGCCGCCAGGTCAGCACCGGTTCTCTGGCGCTCGACTGGGGGACGACCTTCGTCGCGGGCCTTGTAGATTTCATCGATCTCGGCGCGGTAGGTCGTGACGCCGCGATCCAGACGACGCGTCGCCTCAAGGCGGATCCCATGAACCCGGGCCGCCTCGACCATCGCCTCGCGAAAGGCGTCGTAGTTGAAGTGATGATCCTTCCCGAGAAAGAACATTTCGCCATCCTTGCTGCGGCGGTTCAGAACGATATGCGCATGTGGATGCGCGCGATCTTGGTGTATTGCAGCAATATAGTCGAATTGCGACCCCTCACCTTGAAAGAACCTCTCGCAGACCGCCTGGGTGATATCGCGCACCTCTTCACCCCTGGCCCCAACCGGGAATGCCATCAGCAGATGCGACGTATGGCCAAGCTTGGGGCTGTAGCGCTCGTTCCACTGGTTCTCGAACCGCCGCGCCACTCGGTTGATCTCGGCTTCCGAGAGCTGCTTCTTCCCGTCATGGGTGCCGCGACTGTCGAGGATATGGGTCGACTTCGTCGTGAGATATGTGAGCTGCGCCCGTAGCTGCGCCCCGGTGTGGCAGCCCCCTTTCGAGATAGCCTTGAAGATCGCTGGCGAATAGCCGCGCGCGGCCCGAACCATCTGCGCGCCCTTGGAAAGACCCTGCCAGGATCCCGAAACCCGGCTCCAGCCTCGGTCAAATAGCGCCGGGTCGATGCCACGGACCCGGTCACTCCGCGCCATTCTCATCCCTCTTGGCGAGGCCCGCCAGGGCAGAGCTGATCTCAAGGTCCAGCAGGCTGCGCCGCGCACGCGACATCTCCTGGACCTGGTCGGCCAGATCGAAGACCAGACCCGCAAGGGCGCGGACGTCACGGTGACTTGAGGCCGGGTAGGACAGTCTCTCGCCCCGCACCTTGGCCTCGTTCAAACGTCGCGCGATCTGGTTCACGTTGTTGCCGACCCGGTTGAGCGCGGCGCCGAGGCTGCGCAACTCGTCACACATCTCGTCGTCGGGCAGGAAGACACCTTCGGCCGCCAGCATCAGGC
>JBNKFC010000274.1:0-3877 GCA_050289105.1 Paracoccaceae bacterium
CTGGAGGCGGATCTGAACTACAACGTCATGCATTCGCAGAGGGGGCTCATCAACCTCTTCCACTCGGATGGCCAGCGCGACGCCTTCGCCCGGCGCGGCAACGCGATGATCAACCAGGGCGACGATGCGGAGCTTCTGGATCGCGAGGGCGTACGGCGCTACCTGCCCTACCTTGATTTCGAGCAGACCCGGTTCCCGATCTATGGCGGCCTTCTGCACCGACGCGGCGGCACGGCGCGGCACGATGCCGTCGCCTGGGGCTATGCGCGGGGGGCGGACCAGCGCGGCGTCGACTTGATCCAGAACTGCGAGGTGACCGGGATCGACATCGAGGACGGGCGCGTGCGCGGCGTTCAGACGACGCGGGGGGCGATAAAGGCCAAGAAGATCGGCATCATCGTTGCCGGACGTTCGGGGCAAGTGGCGGAAATGGCGGGAATTAGGCTGCCGGTGGAAAGCCACATCCTGCAGGCGTTCGTGACGGAGGGGCTGAAGCCCGTGATCGACCACGTCGTGTCGTTCGGCATGGGGCATTTCTATATCTCGCAATCCGACAAGGGCGGCCTCGTCTTCGGTGGCGATCTGGATTTCTACAGCTCCTACGCCGCGCGGGGGAACCTGCCGATGGTGGAGCACGTGATGGAGGCGGGGATGACGCTGATGCCGATGATTGGCAAGGCAAAGATCCTGCGATCCTGGGGCGGAATCATGGACATGACGCCCGACGGCTCGCCCATCATCGACAAGACTGATGTCGGCGGGCTGTATATCGACTGCGGCTGGAACTACGGCGGGTTCAAGGCCGTTCCCGCCTCGGGCTGGTGCATGGCGCATCTGATGGCGACCGGAGAGCCGCACGAAGTCGCCCGCCGCTTCCGCCTCGACCGCTTCGCGACCGGCCACCTCCTCGACGAGGAAGGCACCGGGTCGCAGCATAATTTGCATTGAGGAGGCGAGGAGATGGCACGAAACTTCATCAACTCGTCCCGCCCGGCGGCTACGCCGGGCAGCGCCCACCCCGGGGGCCGGGCGCTGCCCTCCGGACCCTGCACTGACATCGGCGACTTTCGCGAGGTCCTCTCATGCGCCTGACCTGCCCCCTCTGCGGCGAGCGCGACCGGCGCGAATTCACCTATTACGGCGATGCCATCTATGCCGACCGCCCGTCGTCCGATGCCGCGCCCGAGGCGTGGGACGACTACCTCCACCTGCGCGCCAACCCAGCCGGCGAGACGCGCGATCTCTGGTATCACGAGATGGGCTGTTCGGCCTGGATCGAGGTCACGCGCAACACCGTGACCCACGCGGTTCTTTCGACGCGCCTGGTGGCGGAGCGTGGCGGCGGTGGTCCGGCCAGAGGTGCTGCTTCGGTCAGGAAGAAGCCTGCGGCGAAGGGCAGGGGGAAGACGGCATGAGGATCGCGGGAAAGGGACTCATCGACCGTGGCGCACCGGTGGGGTTTCGCTTCGACGGCAGGGACTATACCGGCTTTCAGGGTGATACTCTAGCGTCGGCGCTGATCGCCTCCGGCGTCAGGATCTTCGGGCGCTCGTTCAAATACCACCGCCCGCGCGGCGTGATGACCGCAGGATCGGAAGAGCCGAACGCGCTCGTCACCGTCGGGCGCGGGGCGGCGCAGGTGCCGAATGTGCGTGCAACCGTTCAGGAAATCCATGCCGGGCTCGAGGCGCGGGGCCAGAACTGCTGGCCGACACTCGGGCTCGACGTGATGGCGGTGAACGACCTTCTGGCGCCGTTCTTCAGCGCCGGGTTCTACTACAAGACCTTCATGTGGCCGAAGGCTTTCTGGGAAAGCCTCTATGAACCCGCGATCCGCCGCGCGGCGGGTCTCGGCGCGCTGTCCGGCAAGTCGAACGACGAGGCCTATGAGAAGGCTTATGCGTTCTGCGACCTCCTCGTGATCGGCTCCGGCCCGGCCGGGCTGACGGCGGCTCTGACTGCGGCGCGGGCGGGGGCCGACGTGATCCTCGCCGAAGAGGATGCGGTGATGGGCGGCCGCTGTCTTGCCGAGACGCACGAGATTGGCGGCAAACCCGGCGCCGACTGGGCGGCGGAGGTGCTGGCCGAGCTTGGCGCCCTGCCCAACGTGCGGCTGATGACCCGCACCACGGTCACCGGCGCCTACGATGGCGGCACCTACGCCGCGCTCGAGCGCGTAAGTCTGCACCTGGCCAAGCCGTCGAAGGACCTGCCGCGCGAATGCTTCTGGCGGATCGTGGCGAAGCGCGCTGTCCTCGCCTCCGGCGCGCACGAACGCCAGATCGCGTTCTCAAACAACGACCGGCCCGGCGTGATGACGGCGGGCGCGGTGCGCGCCTATCTCAACCGCTGGGGCGTGGCGACGGGCCATTCGGTCACGCTATTCTGCAACAACGACGATGCGCACCGAACCGCGCGCGACCTTTCGGCGGCGGGGATCCGCGTCGCCGGACTGGTCGATGTGCGCGAGGATGTGTCCGGCACCGGCGACTTCCCCGTCCATGCCGGTTGCCGGGTCATCGATACGGTCGGCCGCAGGGGGCTGCGCGAGGTCGTGATCGCCGACCGCGACGGCAAGATCCAGCGTATCGTCAGCGACTGCCTCGCCGTCTCCGGCGGCTGGAACCCGGTGGTGCACCTCGCCTGCCACATGAATGGACGCCCGGCCTGGCGAGACGACATCGCCGCCTTCGTGCCGAAGCCGGGGATGGTGCCCGGCCTGACCGCCGCAGGGTCCGCCAATGGCGCCTTCTCGACCCAAGCCTGCCTTGCCGAGGGCGCTGCCGCCGCCGCCGAAGCGTTGGAGGCGCTGGGCCGCAAGGGGAAGGCGCCCGATCTCCCGCGGGCCGAGGACGGCGCGGTACGGCTTCGTGCCTACTGGGAGGTGCCGGAGCCGAAGCACCGCGCCTGGCTCGACTTCGCCAATGACGTGACCACGAAGGACGTCCGGCTTGCCGCGCAGGAGAACTTTGCCTCTGTTGAGCACATGAAGCGTTACACGACGCAAGGCATGGCGCCCGATCAGGGCAAGAATTCCAACGTCGCGGCTTTGGCGATCCTCGCCGACGCCACTGGGCGCGGTATCCCTGAAACCGGCACGACGACCTTCCGACCGCCCTACACGCCTGTCTCTATCGCCGCGATGGGCGCGGGGGGGCAGGGTGCGGGCTTTGCTCCGCAGCGCTTCACCACCTCCGACAAGGCCGCGCGCGAACGCGGCGCGCCGATGATCGAGGCGGGGCTCTGGTACCGGCCGTCCTACTTCCCGCGCCCGGGCGAGAAGACCTGGCGCGACGCCTGCGACCGCGAAGTGATGATGGTGCGCGACCGGGTCGGCATCTGCGATGTCTCGACGCTCGGCAAGATCGACATTCAGGGCAAGGATGCCACGCGCTTCCTCGACCTCGTCTATACCAACACCTTCTCGACGCTGAAGCCGGGGCGTGTGCGCTATGGGCTGATGCTGCGCGAGGACGGGCTGATCATGGATGACGGCACCACGGCCTGTCTCGCAGAGGGGCATTATCTGATAACCACCACGACGGCAGCGGCCGGGCAGGTGATGCGGCATCTGGAATTTGTCCAGCAGGCGCATTGCCCCGGATGGGATGTCCGCATGATCTCGGTCACCGAACAATGGGCGCAGTTCGCGGTCGCCGGGCCCTTGGCGCGCGAGCTTCTGAACTCGGTCCTGGAAACCCCGATCGACGTGACCACGCCGCCCTTCCTTGGGGTCACCGATGTCCGGCTGATGGATGTCGATGCACGGCTTTACCGCATCTCGTTCTCGGGCGAGTTGGGTTATGAAATCGCTGTTCCGGCACGGTACGGCGAGGCGCTTTACCGCGACCTCGTGGCCCGTGCCGAAAGCCTTGGC
>JBNKFC010000275.1:0-1659 GCA_050289105.1 Paracoccaceae bacterium
TGGTTCGGCCTTTTCCTTCGTCACCGGCTTCCCTGGCTTTGCGGCGATCGGGTCCGGCATCTGGTCGAACGCGCTCCGCATCGTCGCCGGGGGCGCTGCCCTCTTCGCCGTGGCGGCGTTCCTCCTGTCGCTGCGCCAGGAACTCACCGAATACGGACAGGCAAGATTCCAGAAACGCGCCGAGATGAAAAAGGCAGGCCTCCTGCAGGAGATCGGCCATGGCCTTGTCTTCGCCAAGTTGGGAAAACCCGGATCGCAGAAGCCCTATGTTTCCGCACTCTATGACAGGTTCCCGCATTGCCTCGTCGTCGCGCCGACGCGCGCGGGCAAAGGCGTGGGTTACGTGATCCCCAACACGCTTCTCTTCCCCGGCAGCACGGTCGTGCTCGACGTCAAGGGCGAGATCTTCGAGGCGACCGCCCGGCACCGGCAGTCCCAGGGCGACCGGGTCTTCCGGTTCGCGCCTTTGGATTTTGAACATCCGACGCATCGCTACAATCCGCTCGAACGGGTCGCGCAGATCGAAAACCCCGAACGGCGTTATACCGAGCTTGCCAAGATCGCGGATTATTTCCTGACCGTCTCCGACAAGGGCTCGGCGGGCGACTTCCTGACCGAGGGCCGCGAGCTCTTCGTCGCCGCCGGTCTTCTCGCCATCGAACGGGGGCGGCCTACCATCGGCGAGATCGTCCGCATCCTCTTCGGCCAGGGCGCCACCCAGGATCAATACAAGTCCCATGCCGAGGAGGTAAAGCATTCCTCCGCCGAGCGTAGCTTCCGCAAATTTGCGGGGTATTCCGACCGCACGCTTTCCTCCCATGCCTCGGTCCTGAGCGGCGCCGGTCTCTCGCTTTGGAACAACCCCGCCATCGACCGCGCGACCTCAGCGAACGACTTCACCTTCGCGGATCTCAGGAGGCGCCCACAATCAATCTATCTCGTGATCAATGCCGACGACATCCGTACCATCGCGCCGCTCATCCGGCTCTTCTTCGGCGAGCTCATCGCCACCCTGCGCGCGAGCCTGCCCGATGCCAAATCCGAGCCCTGGCCGGTCATGATCCTCCTCGATGAATTCGACCAACTCGGGCCGATGCCCATCGTCGAACAGGCCCTGAAACAGCTTGCCGGCCACGGCGCGCGGGTCTCGATCATCACGCAATCCATCCCCGGGCTCGACAATATCTACGGTGAAAACATCCGACTTTCGCTGGAATCCGCCGCGGGCATGAAGCTCTTCCTCTCACCGAATGAGAAAAAGACCGCCGCCGAAGTCTCCGAAGCGCTCGGCAAGACCACGAAACTCGCCGTCAGCGACTCGCTCTCGCGCGACACTGGCTTCCGCCAGAAACGTTCAGTTTCCCGGCGAATGGAAGAACGCCCCCTGATGACGCCCGACGAGATCCGCAAGCTCCCCGCTGATAAGGTCATCCTCATCCCCGAACGCCAGAACCCGATCCTCGCCGAGCGCATCGTCTATTTCCAGGATACGACGTTCAGTGCGCTCATCGATGGCCAAAAAGGCCCCCTGCCCTATCCGTCCGCTGACCGCGCCGATATCGCTGCGCTGCGCGAGGAGATCGAAGGGCTGCTGCGTGCGATCACGACGCTGAGCTATGGGGCGGAGGGTGGAGGCCGCGTGCCGTCGTCGGCGGCTGT
>JBNKFC010000276.1:0-6262 GCA_050289105.1 Paracoccaceae bacterium
GCCCGGTCCCGCGATCAGCGGGGTGGCGAGCGGAAAGACAGATGGGTCGTGATGCGGATCGGCGTGCTGCCCCTCGCGCCGCTGGGTGCGCCGCTCGAAGAGCATGTCGAGGGCCGTGACGAAGAGGAGGATGCCGCCGGAGATCCGGAAGGCGGGCATCGAGATGCCGATCACGCTCAGGATCTTGTCGCCCAAAAGCCCGAAGAGCGTCATCAGCACGATGGCGATGACGCAGGCGCGGAGCGCCACCGCGCGCCGGTGGCCCGCATCCATCCCCTGCGTCAGCGCCACGAAGAGCGGGGCCAGGGCGATCGGGTCGATGATCACGAAGAGCGTGACGAAGGCGGTGATGTAGAAGGCCGGATCCACCTTGCTATGCCTCCGCCAGTTCCAGTTTCTCGGCCGCCTTCAGCCAGAGCGCCTCGGCCCGGTCGAGCGCCTCCATCACTTCGGCGTACTTCTTCTGCCAGATGACGGCCTCGGCGGGGCGTTCGTAAAGCTCCGGATCGGCGAGTTTCACGGCAAGCTTCTCGCGCATCTCGTTCAGCTTGGCCAGCCGTTCCTCGCAGCGGCGCACCTCCGCCTTCATCGCGAGCACCGCGTCGCGCGACGGGCGCGGGGCCTTTTCCTTCGGCTTCTCGACCGGCTTTTCGGCATCGTCCCCGGCCAGGAGTTCCTTTCGGTAGGTCTCCAGATCATGCGGATAGGGCGCCACTGCGCCGCCCTTCACCAGCCAGAGCCGGTCGGCCACGAGGCCGAGAAGGTGCATGTCGTGGCTGACGAGGATCACCGCGCCGGAATATTCGGTCAACGCCTCAACCAGCGCCTCGCGGCTTTCGATGTCGAGGTGGTTGGTCGGCTCGTCGAGAATCAGAAGGTGCGGCGCGTCGATCGTCGCGAGAAGCAGCGACAGCCGTGCCTTCTGCCCACCGGAAAGCCGGCCGACGACCGTGTCGGCCTGATCGGCGCCAAGTCCGAATCCGGCGAGCCGCGCGCGCAGGCGCGGCTGCCCCTCTTCCGGGCGAAGCCGCATGATGTGCTGCAGGGGTGTCTCGTCCAGATGCAGTTCGTCGACCTGGTGCTGGGCGAAATACCCGATGCGCAGCTTCGAGGAACGGACGATCTTGCCCTCGCAGGGCTGAAGCTTCCCCGCGAGAAGCTTCGAGAGTGTCGACTTGCCTTCGCCGTTGCGGCCGAGAAGCGCGATGCGGTCGTCCTGGTCGATGCGCAGGTTCAGCCGCTTCAAGACCGGCGGGCCGTCATAGCCGACGGCGGTGCCTTCCATGGTGATGATCGGCGGCGAAAGCTGCTCGGGCTCGGGGAAGGTGAAGACCACCTTTTTCGCCTCTTCCGGCGCCAGGATCGGCGTCATCTTCTCCAGCATCTTCACCCGGCTTTGCGCCTGCACCGCCTTCGAGGCCTTGGCCTTGAACCGGTCAACGAAGCTTTGCAGATGGGCGCGCCGCGCCTCCTGCTTCTTGGCCTCGGCCGCCTGGGCCGCGCGGAGCGCCGCGCGTTGCCGGGCGAACTGGTCATAAGGACCGGACCAGAGCGTCAGCTTGCGGTTCTCCAGATGCAGGATCGAGCCGACGGCGCGGTTCAGAAGCCCGCGGTCGTGGCTGATGATGATCACCGTATGGGGATATTTCGCGAGGTAGCTCTCCAGCCAGAGCGCGCCTTCGAGATCGAGGTAGTTGGTCGGCTCGTCGAGAAGGAGAAGATCGGGCTGGGCAAAAAGCACACCCGCCAGCGCCACCCGCATCCGCCAGCCACCGGAAAAGTCCGAACAGGGGCGGGCCTGCGCCTCGGTGTCGAAGCCGAGCCCTTTCAGGATCGCCGAGGCCCGCGCCTCGGCCGACCAGGCGTCGATATCGGCCAACCGGTGCTGGATCTCGGCGATGCGGTGCGGATCCTCCGCGGTCTCCGCCTCCGCCATCAGTTCCGCACGTTCGGTGTCAGCAGCCAGCACCGTATCGAGAAGCGATGTCGCCGACGACGGCACTTCCTGCGCCACGCCCCCGATACGGGCGCGCGAGGGCATCGCGATCTCGCCGCCTTCGAGCGCGAGTTCGCCCCGGATCAGGCGGAAGAGAGTGGTCTTGCCGGTGCCGTTCTGCCCGACGAGGCCGACCTTGTGGCCGGTGGGAATCACGGCCGAGGCGCCCTCAAAGAGGGGCCGGCCTTCGACCGAATAGGTGATGTCGGAAATCCTGAGCATGGCGCGCCCATAGCAGAGGTGTGGTGGCTGGAAAAGCACCCCTGCTTTCACCTTGCCCGAAATACCTCCGCCGGAGGCATCCGCGCCCGCCGCCCGCGCCACCTTTTCAATTCCGCGCCGCCATGCTAGCAGGCGCGCCGAACCGAACCCGAAACGATACGCGGCCCGGCCGCACCAGATCAGAGGCACAAGACATGGCGACCGAACGCACGCTTTCCATCATCAAACCCGACGCGACCCGCCGCAACCTGACCGGCAAGATCAACGCCAAGTTCGAGGAAGCGGGACTGCGCATCATCGCGCAGAAGCGCATCCACCTGAGCCTCGCGCAGGCCGGCAAGTTCTACGAGGTCCACAAGGACCGGCCGTTCTATGGCGAACTGTGCGAGTTCATGGCTTCGGAGCCGGTCGTCGTGCAGGTCCTCGAAGGCGAAAGCGCCATCGCGAAGAACCGCGAAGTGATGGGCGCCACCAACCCGGCGAACGCGGCCGAGGGCACGATCCGCAAGGAATTCGCCCTCTCCGTCGGCGAGAACTCGGTCCACGGTTCGGACGCCCCGGAAACGGCGGCGGTCGAGATCGCCTTCTTCTTCTCCGGTCTCGAAATCGTCGGCTAAGCCCTGAGGCGGAGACGGGCGGACGGCTCTTGCCGCTAGAGCCGCGCGGATCAGCGCCGCCGTCTGGCGATGAGACCGATCTCATCGAGGACCGCGTCCAGCCGGGCGCGGTCCTTGTCTTTGGACGGGGTCGCGGCGGCGCGCGCCTTGAGCGCGTCGAATTTTGAGCGGAGCGCCTTTTTCTCGGTGCCCTGGCAATCGTTCCAGGGTCGGCCCTGAAGGCCCATGACCAGAACGTAATAACCGATGAAATGCGGCCGCGCGCCCGATTGCAGCAGCCTCAGATAGGCGTCGTCCGCCCCGAGCCTGCGCAGATCCTCGGCCGAGTGAATGCCCGCGCGGGCGAACGCCGCCTCGGAGGCGGGGCCGAGATTTGGAATGGTCGATACAGGCTCGGTCATCAAGGCTCCTCACGGAGCCCCCAGATTACCGGTCCCGGCGCGCGGCGAAAAGGCTCAGATCGAGGCCCAGTCGCTGAAATGCGTCGCCTGCATCTGTTCGGCGGAGGTCTCCGCCACTTCGGAATTCGGCTTGCGGCGTTGCGGAGCGTCCTCGCTCTGCCCCTGCTGCTTCTGACGGCGCGGCTGCTCGGAGCCGGCGTTCATCTGCTTCGGCATTTCCATCCGTTTCTTCCTTCCCGCGCGACCCTTGCGGGCCGCCTTAACGAACCTGTCCTCAGGCCATACTCACACGTGACGGTGGCTTTGGCGCGGCGCAGATATGGCCGAGCTTCGGCACCGTCAAGTGATTCTGCGCCCGGCAAGCCGATCCGCCAAGCCGCGACGCGGCATTCCGCCGAATTGCGAGTCTTTGCGGCAACAGTCCAACCCCTCGGACCGGGGTAAAGTTACGATTTCGAAACAGAAATGAGCGACAACCGGCCGGCTCGGCAACTCATGGTTGTGCGCGGGGACTCAGATCCGGAACAGGTCGGCGAACGGGGCGGGCAGGTCGAAGTCCTGAAGGGCCCGCGCGCGGGCCGTGGCCGACATCTTGCGCGCGGTCTTGGCGACGATGCGCTCCAGCCCCTCGGCGTCGCGGCCCTCGGCGAAGGGCTGGAAATACCAGCGCAGGAAGGTGAAGCAGATCACGTCTTCGAGCGCCTGTACCTCCGGGTCGCGCTTGATGCCCTCCTTGCGGATCATCCGGCCGACACGCTCGACGGAGTCGTCCCCATACCCTTCAGCGGCCATGATCTCGCCCACACGGCGGGCATGGAAGGCACCGAGGTCCCGGCGCCAGGCGAGATAGCCGTCGCGCCCCTCGGGATAGGCCGAGCGCGGCGAGGTCCAGCGCTCGATATGCTGACCACGCGCGGCGATCCTGAGTTCCTCGGATGCGTCGGGGAAAAGCCGCTCCAGCTCCGCCGACATCCTCTCGCCGTAAAGCCGGGCGGCGGGGGCGCCCTCGCTCTGGTCGGGATCGGCCGCGTTGGCGGCGTCGATGGCGGCGAAGGTGCGGGCGAGGCGGGTCATAGCAGTCCTTTCAAGGGGCTTGGCGCGACGGTGCCCCGGCGGGCGGGCCAGCGTCAAGCCATTGCGGCACGGATGACCGCAAGCGTCTGGCGGACGAGGGCTGCGGCGGTCGCGGCATCGCCCGCCTCGGCGTAGCATCTCAGTTCCGGCGCATTACCGGAGGGGCGCAGATGTACGATCGCGCCCGAGGCGAAGCTGATCCTGAGCCCGTCGGTGCGGTCGATTGCGCTTACTTCCCCAAGCTTGGCAAAGAAGCGCGCCCGCTCCTGCGGGTTGTCGGAGAGGCGCTGGACGAAGGCCTGCGACGCTTCGGTCGGGACGTTCTCAAGCCGGTCGCTCGCGGTGTGGCGGTCGGGCAAGGCGGCGACGAGGGCCGAGAGGGGGCGCCCGGTCCGGGCGGCTTCGGCGAGCGGGACAAGGATCGGCAGGACCGCATCGCGGGTCAGGAGCGGCGCGATGGGGCCGGCCGGCCCCTCTGCGTCGAAGCCGAGGAGGAAGCCGCCATTGGCCTCGAAGCCGACAGTACGGGCCTCGGGGTCGGGCATGGCGATCTCCATCGCGGCGATCACGTAAGGGGAGCCGATACGCGTGCGCATCACCTTGGCGAAGCGGCCCGTCGCCTCGATCATCGTGTTGGAGGAGACCGGCGTCACAACCGTGCGCGCGCCAAGCGCGAGGGCGGTGAGCGTGCCGAGGATATCACCGGGGACAAGGGCACCCGCTTCGTCCGCGACCATCGGCCGGTCGGCATCGCCATCGGTCGAGACGATCGCGTCCAGCGCATGTGCGGTCGCCCAGCCGGCAAGCATGTCCCGGGTGCCGGGGGCGACCGCCTCGGTATCGACCGGGACGAAGACGTCGGACCGGCCGAGCGGGATCACCGTGGCGCCAAGCGCCGCGAGAAGCTGCCGCAGGGTATCGCGGGCGACGGAGCTGTGTTCGTAAAGGCCGATGCGCAGGCCGGAAAGCGCGACAGGGCCGAACGCGTCGCTGTAGCGCCGCGCATAGGCGGGCAGGGCGCGGTTACAGGGCTCCGCCTCCGCCTGCGGCGCCGGGCTGTCGCCCGCCCGGGCGGCGAGAAGCGCGGCCTCGTCGGTCTTGGTGATCTCACCCATCGAGGTGTAGAACTTCAGACCGTTGCGATCGGCCGGGATATGGCTGCCGGTCACCATCACCGAAGGTGCCCCCGCCGCCATCGCGGCGAGCGCGAGGGCCGGGGTGGGAACTTCGCCGCAATCGAGAACCCTGAGACCCGCTTCGCGCGCCGCCGCCGCGACGGCACGGGCGATCCGGGGCGAGGACGGCCTGAGGTCGCGGCCGATCATCAGGACACCCTGATGCGGCACGGAGGCGAGAAACGCCCTCGTGTAGCTCGCGCAAAGCCCGTCCGTCAGCTCGCTCACCAGACCGCGAAGCCCGCTCGTGCCGAATTTGGGCGCCATCTTCGGTTGCCTTTTCAATTCCTTAGCGGCAGCGATTGTGACAGATCGGCCGCAGAAGTCGAGCCTTGGCCGGGGCGACCGACAGCGGGCTGTTGATCGCGGGCCGGGATCGGGCATACCCTGCCGGGGTTCGCATCTGCCAACGGGCGGTTGCGGTGCCGGTGGGCGACGATTTGAGCAAGTGGATTCTTTCACGCAAGGCCGCGTTGGCGGCGGAACGGGACGCAATGCCTGCACCGCGAAACATTGTTTCCGTCGGCCTGCCAATCGAGCGCGTATTGCGGCACGGGGTCGCTATCGCGCATTCTCCCGTCTATCTTCGCACCGTGCTTCGGCCACCTAGCGTCCCTTCTTTCGTGGATTTCGCATGAACGCCAAAACCCTTTCGATCATCGCCGCCCTGTTTCTCGCCCTTCTCGGCACCTTCCTCGGCGGGATGTGGACGACCAACAAGGAATGGTGGCCCTGGCAGAAACTCTCGGAAGTGCAGACCGCGTGGCGGTCATTCCG
>JBNKFC010000277.1:0-2271 GCA_050289105.1 Paracoccaceae bacterium
TTCGCTCGACATGGGCGCGCTTCTCGCCGGCACCCGCTATCGCGGCGACTTCGAGGAGCGTCTGAAGGCCGTCGTGAAGGAACTCGAGGATCACCCCGACGCGATCCTTTTCATCGACGAGATCCACACGGTGATTGGTGCAGGCGCGACGTCCGGCGGCGCGATGGACGCCTCCAACCTCCTGAAGCCCGCGCTTCAGGGCGGAAAGCTGCGTTGCATGGGCTCGACCACATACAAGGAGTTCCGCCAGCACTTCGAAAAGGACCGGGCGCTCAGCCGCCGGTTCCAGAAGATCGACGTGAACGAACCCTCCGTTGACGACACGATCAAGATCCTCATGGGCCTCAAGCCCTATTTCGAAAAGCACCACGACCTGCGTTACACGCATGACGCGATCAAGGCCGCGGTGGAGCTGTCGGCACGCTACATCCATGACCGGAAGCTGCCCGACAAGGCGATCGACGTGATCGACGAGGCGGGCGCGGCCCAGCATCTCGTGGCGGAATCGAAGCGCCGCAAGACCATCGGCCCGAAAGAGATCGAGGCGGTCGTCGCCAAGATCGCCCGCATCCCGCCCAAGAACGTCTCCAAGGACGATGCCGAGGTGCTGAAGGATCTCGAAAAGACCCTCAAGCGCGTCGTCTTCGGTCAGGACAAGGCGATCGAGGCGCTGTCTTCCGCGATCAAGCTCGCCCGCGCCGGCCTGCGCGAACCGGAAAAGCCCATCGGCAACTACCTCTTCGCGGGTCCGACCGGCGTCGGCAAGACCGAGGTCGCCAAACAGCTCGCCGACAGCCTCGGCGTAGAGCTCCTGCGCTTCGACATGTCGGAATACATGGAGAAGCACGCGGTCTCGCGCCTGATCGGTGCGCCTCCGGGCTATGTGGGCTTCGACCAAGGCGGCATGCTCACCGATGGCGTCGATCAGCACCCGCATTGCGTGCTCCTGCTCGACGAGATCGAGAAGGCGCATCCGGATGTCTACAACATCCTTTTGCAGGTGATGGACCACGGCAAGCTGACCGACCACAACGGCCGGCAGGTGGATTTCCGCAACGTGATCCTGATCATGACCTCGAACGCGGGCGCCGCCGACATGGCCAAGGCCGCGATCGGCTTCGGCCGCGACCGGCGCGAGGGGGAGGACACCGCCGCGATCGAACGGATGTTCACGCCGGAATTCCGTAACCGGCTCGATGCAGTGATCTCCTTCGCGCCGCTCAGCCGCGAGATCATCCTCCAGGTGGTGGACAAGTTCGTGCTGCAACTCGAGGCCCAGCTCATGGACCGCCATGTGCATATCGAGCTGACGCCAGAAGCCGCGAACTGGTTGGCCGAGAAAGGCTATGACGACCGGATGGGCGCCCGCCCGCTCGGTCGCGTGATCCAGGAGCACATCAAGAAGCCGCTGGCGGAGGAGCTTCTCTTCGGCAAGCTCACCAAGGGCGGGGTGGTCCGAGTCTTGGTCCGCGACAATGCCATCGCGCTCGAGGTGGAAGAGCCGACCGCGCGCCGCATCACCGGCTCGAAACCGCCGCTTCTGACGGCGGATTGAAATCGAAGGCGGAATTCCTTCAAAAGGGCGGCTCCTGCCGCCCTTTTTTCATGCCCGGGCTGCCACCGCCTGAACCTTTATTCTGCCGCCGAAGGGAAGTGCCGCCGCCTGGTAGATCGTGCGGGCTGGTCGTTGTCCGTCCGGAAAAAGCATCGCGTAGAGTTCGTTCACTTCGCCCACTTCTGCAAGATCCATGAACGCGAGATCGACATAGACGATATCAGTTCTGTCAAACCCCGCCGCCTCGGCAATGCGGAAGACATGCGCGAACGCGCGTTCGGCTTCTTCCCGCGCGGTCCCTGGGGCATACTTGCCGTCGGGCCCGACGGACAACTGCCCGCTGATCCAACACTGATTGCCGACGACGACAGCATTGCTGATCGGCGATGGAGATGGCGGCACTCCGTCCACGGACACGACAAACCTCTTGGACATGGGAATCACTCCGCTCGATCCGGTGGCATCGAACAGCCCCACGCCGCCGATGACGGATGGCGGGCAAGTTAACACAAAGGCTTCGTGCAGCCATCGCTCAGCGTTCGGTCAGCTTCAGTTCAATCCGCCGGTTCTGGGCCCGTGCCTCAGGCGTGTCGCCCTCCGCCACCGGGCGGTATTCGCCGAAGCCGGTCGCTGCCAGCCGTTCGGGCGGGAAACCGAGGCTGTTCTGCATGTAGCGCACGACCGAAAGCGCGCGGGCCTGGCTCAGTTCCCAGTTG
>JBNKFC010000278.1:0-9925 GCA_050289105.1 Paracoccaceae bacterium
AGGTTTCGACGTCAGGAGTTGGAGCATGCCCCAGGCCTTCGCGTCATCCTCGGCCACCGTGACGGTGCGGGCGGGCTTGCCGGCCTCGAGCGCGGCGAGGGCCTCTTTCATCAGCCGCTCCTGCGCCACCGCCTCCTTGTCGCCGCCCTTGATCTTGCGGGCGATGTTGGCGAGCCGCCGCTCGATCGATTCCATGTCGGCGATCATCAGCTCGGTCTCGATCGTCTCGGCATCGGCGATCGGGTCGATCTTGCCCTCGACATGGGTGACGTCGCCATCCTCGAAGCACCGGAGCACATGGGCGATGGCGTCGACCTCGCGGATATTGGCGAGGAACTGGTTGCCGAGGCCCTCGCCCTTCGAGGCGCCGCGGACGAGGCCGGCGATGTCGACGAAGGTGATCCGCGTCGGGATGATCTGCTTCGAGCCGGCGATGGCGGCGAGCTTTTCAAGGCGCGGGTCGGGCACGGCGACGTCCCCCACGTTCGGCTCGATCGTGCAGAAGGGGAAGCTCGCGGCCTGTGCGGCGGCGGTGCGGGTCAGCGCGTTGAAGAGCGTGGACTTGCCCACGTTCGGCAGCCCGACGATGCCCATCCTGAAGCCCATGATCCGCCCTCCGTTAAGGTCCGGCGCATCTATGGGGTCAGGGGGCGGGCGGTCAAGGGGGCGGGTGCGAGGCCCCGCCCGGTCGCCGAAGGGATTTCCGTCCTCGGGACAACGCTAGCGGGCGTAGGCGACCTGGGCGATGGGCGGCAGGGTCGAGGAGACGAGACGCCAGCTTTCGCCGCCATCGGCAGAGATCCAGAGGTTGCCGGTCGTGGAGCCCATCGCAAGGCGGTCGCCGGTGTCGTCGACGCAGAGCGCGTGGCGGTAGATCAGGTCATAGGCGTTCTCTTGCGGCAGGCCGTTGCCGAGGATGTCGAAGCTCTTGCCGCCATCGCGGGTCCGGGTGACGACGAGCTTGCCGTCGACCGGCACCCGGCATTCGTCCTTGACGCCCGGCGCGAACCAGGCGCGCTCGGGGTCCTTCGGGTGGACCGCGACGGCGAAGCCGAAAGCCGAAGGTTTCGCCACGGCGCTGTGTTCGGCGAAGGTTTGGCCGCCATCGGTCGAGGAGAAGATCCCGCAATGGTGCTGGCACCAGATCCGGTCCGGATCGGCGGGACCGGCGGCGATGAGGTGCGGGTCCTGGCTCGTCGGGTCGGTGGCCATTTCCGGTGGCAGGAAGTCGGCGCGGAGCCCGTGCCCGCCCTGTTCCCAGGTCGCGCCGCCGTCGCGGGTCAGCCAGACCCCGCCGCAGGAGACACCGAGCGCGATGCGGTCGCTGTCGCGGGGATCGACGAGGATCGAATGGATGCCGGGATGGTCGTAGCCGCCGCCGAACCACTTCGCCCGCTGCGGCACATCCCAGAGACTTTCGACCAGCGTCCAGCTTTCGCCCCGGTCATCGCTGCGGAAGAGCCCGCCGGGCAGCGTTCCGGCCCAGAGGAGCCCCGGCCGGTCGGCGCCGCCCGGCACCAGCGACCAGATCATGTCGAGCGCCGGCGCGTCGGCGGAATCGGAAGCCGGATAGGCCGGACAGGGCAGTTCACCCCAGGTCGCGCCGCCGTCATCGGATCGGTGCAGCTTGCAGCCGAAATGACCGTGTTTCAGCGCGACATAGACTGCCCCGTCGCGGGGATCGTCGAGCATGATGCTGACGGGCTCGGCGAGAAAGGCCGGCGGCCCGTCCTGCCGCCACGTGTCGCGCTCCGGATGGAACCTGAAGAGCCCCTTGCGCGTGCCAACCCAGAGCGTGTCCATGTTCAACCTCCCGACAATGCCTGAAGCACGTAGATCTCCGACCGGGCGCCCACCGGATCGGACAGTCTCAACCGGTCCGCGATCATCTCGCCGTCGACGAAGATGTTGACATGACGGCGGAGCCGCCCCTGTTCGTCGAGGATGTAAGAGCGCAGAAGCGGATCCTCGGCCCAGGCCGCCTCCAGCGCCTCGCGCACAGAGGCCGCCTCCGCCTCCACCCGCGGCACGGGCCGGTGGCGCATCAGATTGGCGGTAAAACGGATCACGGGCATCGGCGTCTCCACTGCCATCTTTCCACAATTCGCGATCCTGGCGAAGCCCCATTGATTTTACCGGCGCTTTTCTGCAAGACCGGCCGGACGGACGAGGAGATAGCCATGACCCGGATCGAGACGACATTCGCCGCGCTGAAGGCCGAGGGGCGCAAGGCCTTCGTCTCCTACATCATGGCGGGCGATCCCGACCTCGACACCTCGCTCGCCCTGATGAAGGGCCTGCCCGGCGCCGGCGTGGACGTGATCGAACTCGGCATGCCCTTCACCGATCCGATGGCTGACGGCCCGACGATCCAGCTTGCCGGCCAGCGGGCGCTCGAAGGCGGGCAGACGCTGCAGAAGACGCTCGACATGGCGGCCGAGTTCCGCAAGACCGACGACAAGACACCGATCGTGATGATGGGCTATTACAACCCGATCTATTCGCGCGGGGTCGAGAAGTTCCTCGCCGACGCCAAGGCTGCCGGCGTCGACGGGCTCATCGTCGTCGACCTGCCGCCGGAAGAGGACGAGGAGCTTTGCATCCCCGCCCAGAAGGCCGGAATGAACTTCATCCGCCTCGCCACCCCCACGACCGACGACAAGCGCCTGCCGAAGGTGCTGCAGAACACGTCCGGCTTCGTCTATTACGTCTCGATCACCGGCATCACCGGCGCGGCCGCCGCAGAGGCCGCCGATGTCGGCCCGGAGGTCGCACGGATCAAGGCAAAGACCGACCTGCCGGTCATCGTCGGCTTCGGCATCCGCTCGCCCGAAACCGCGCGCGCCATCGCCTCGGTCGCCGACGGCGCCGTCGTCGGCTCCGCCATCGTCAAGATGGTCGAGGAAAGGCGCCCGGTCCCCGAGATCCTTGCCTTCGTCAAGGGCCTCGCCGAGGGCGCGCATTCCGCCTGACGGCGTCTTCTTCTGTTCGAAAATACTTCCGCCGGAGGCAGGCCCGAGCGGTGTCCGGTTCACCGGACACCGCGAGAGAAAAGACTTGCGCCCGGAACGGGCGCTCCTCTGGATCAGCCGAGCGTCACGTCCAGAACCATCATCAGGATCAGGCCGAAGATCAGCCCCGCCGTCGCCCGGTCCTGATGGCCGTTGCGATGCGTCTCGGGCAGGATCTCGTGGCTGATGATGTAAAGCATCGCGCCCGCCGTGAAGGTCAGCCCCCAGGGCAGAAGGCCCGAGGCGGCCGACACCGCCGCCGCGCCGATCAGACCGCCGACGGGCTCGACGAGACCAGTCAGCATCGCGACGAAGAATGCCCGTCCCCGCGAATAGCCGCGCCCGATAAGGGCCACCGCGACGGCCAGACCCTCGGGGATGTCCTGGAGTGAGATGCCGGTCATCACCGACACCCCGTTCGACACATCGCCGCCGCCGAAAGACACGCCGATCGACAGGCCCTCGGGAAAGTTGTGGATGGTGATCGCGATCACGAAGAGCCAGATCCGCGCCATCGCCTCGGCTTCCTTGCCCTCGTGTCCGGTGACGAAATGCTCGTGCGGCAGCGTCGCGTTCAGCCAGGCGACGAAACCAGCGCCAAGAGCGATCCCCGTGCCGGCGACCAGCGCCGCCGAGAGGACCGAGCCATAAAGTTCGGTGGCGACGGCAATGCCCGGCAGGATCAGCGAGAAATACGAAGCCGAGAGCATTACCCCCGCCGCGAAGCCGAGCATCGTGTCGCTCGTGCGCTGCGACATGCTGCGCCCGACGAGCGCCGGGATCGCTCCGGCCGTCGTCGCGGCCGCCGCCACGAGCCCGCCCATGAGGCCCCACCAGATCGTGTTTACCGCCACATCCTGCATGGCCGCACTCCATAGTGGGCTGCGACAAAGCGCAAGGGCCAAAGCGCATTGCCAGAACCGTCCTGGATTGGTAGGTCCGCCTTACCAATCCGAAAGGGCAGCCATGGCCGTCATCACCTGCATCGACGATCTGAAACGCCTCTACCGGCGCCGGGTGCCGCGGATGTTCTACGATTACGCGGAATCCGGCAGCTGGACCGAGCAGACGTTTCGCGAGAACGTCACCGACTTTGCCGAGATAAGGCTCCGCCAGAAGATCGCCGTGGACATGACCGGCCGCTCCACCGCGACCGAGATGATCGGACAGAAGGTCAGCATGCCGGTCGCCCTCGCACCGGTCGGGCTCACCGGTATGCAAAGTGCCGACGGAGAGATCAAGGCAGCGCGCGCGGCCGAGCGCTTCGGCGTGCCCTTCACGCTCTCGACCATGTCGATCTGCTCGATCGAGGACGTGGCGGCCCAGGCGTCGAAGCCGTTCTGGTTCCAGATCTATGCGCTGAACGACGACGCCTTCAATTCGGCGATCATCGGACGGGCGAAGAATGCGGGCTGTTCGGCGCTGGTCATCACCGTCGACCTCCAGATCCTCGGTCAGCGGCACAAGGACCTGAAGAACGGCCTCTCCGCCCCGCCAAAATTCACCATTCCGACCATGCTCAACCTCGCCACCAAATGGGGCTGGGGCATCGAGATGTTGCAGACGAAGCGACGCTTCTTCGGCAACATCGTCGGACATGTCGAAGGCATCTCGGACCCCTCGTCGCTCTCGGCCTGGACCGCCGAGAAATTCGATCCCGCCCTCAACTGGGACAAGATCAAGAAGCTCATGGACATGTGGGGCGGCAAGGTGATCCTCAAGGGGATCCTCGACGTCGAGGATGCCGAAAAGGCAGCAAGCCTCGGCGCAGATGCCATTGTCGTGTCGAACCATGGCGGCCGGCAACTCGACGGCGCGCTCTCCTCGATCCGGATGCTGCCGGAGATCGCGGCAGCGGTCGGAAACAAGACCGAAGTCTGGATGGACGGCGGCATCCGCTCGGGCCAGGACGTGCTGAAGGCGGTCGCCCTCGGCGCCAAGGGCGTGATGATCGGCAGGGCCTTCGTCTACGGCTTGGGCGCGATGGGCGAGGCCGGCGTCACCAAGGCGCTCGAGGTCATCCACAAGGAACTCGACATGTCGATGGCGCTCTGTGGCGAAACCAGCCTCACCGATGTCGGGCGGCACAATGTGCTGATCCCGAAGGGCTTTCTCGACAGCTACGAGTGACGCTCCGGCGCCGGGACGGGTTGCCCCGCGCCGGGCAGTCAGCCACCCCGACGCTTGAGTGTCATAACCAGGGGCACGATCGTCGCCATGACGAAGGCCACGGCCACGAATGCCGCGCGCAGACCTGCCGTCTGGGCAATGGCGCCCATCGCGGTCGGGCCGACGAAGAAGCCGGTGAAGCCGATCATCCATGCGCGCGAAATAGCGTGCGCGCGCTGATCGGGACGGACGAGCCGGCCGAGGATCGAATTCGCCGACGGCACCGTCACCGCGACACCAAGACCGAGCAGTCCGACACCGGCCACGGCAATCGAGGGCGTGGGCGCCACGGCGATCACGACGGCACCGAGAACGCCGAGGATGGCCGACCAGAGGACCAGCCCCGCCTCGCCCAGCCTTTGTGCCGCGACCTGACCGCCAAGCCGGCCGATGCCCATCGTCAGCCCGAAGGCCACAGGCCCGAAGCCGCCATTGCCCGCCGCGCCGCCGAGCGTGCGTTCGACATGCAAGGCCGACCATGTCTCCGTCGCGTTTTCGCTGACGAAGGCGGCGAGAAGGATGAACGCGGTCAACAGGATCGGCACCCAGGGCGTGCGCCGATCAGATCCCTCCATCGCGGGCGCGGCATCGCGCCATTCGCGCGTCTCCCACATCAGGATCGCGAGGCCGAACGCCACGAGGGCAAGCACGGGCAGGACCGTGTCGGGACCGTAGCCTGCCTTCCTGGCGAGGCTCGCGGCGAAGGCGGACGCCGCGAAGGCGAAGGAAAACATCGCATGGGAAAAGTTCATCAGGTGGAGGGAGTGGCGCTCCTCCAGCACGGACAGCCGCATATTGGCGCCAATGTCGAGGAGGGACACGGAGGCCCCGACCGCGATCATGGCCAGTGCGAATCCAAACGTGTCCGATGCCAGCACCGGATAGAAGAATGCAGCGCTTAGCAGCGTTCCCGCGACCGGCATGCCGAACCGCCCGAGCCGCGCCATCAGCCGCGGCGCGAGCGCCATCGCCGAGATGCCGCCGATTGCCGCCATCATCATGGCAAGGCCGAAGGCCGCATCGGGCGCCGCGATCCCCGCCTTGATGTCGGGCACCAACGCGGCAAACGATCCCCAGAAGACCCCCACCGCCGCCAGGCCGGCATTCGACGTCCGCGCTAGGACCGCCGCCCGCAAGATCGACATATCCGCTCCGTCCCCGTCTGCACGCACTCTCGGCCCCGGCTACCATGCCGTGCCGTGCCGCCGACAGTCACGAAATGTTGCGCCAGTATTTCCGACGCGAAGCACCACGAATCCGCTTCCCTTCGCGTCCGATCCTGTCTATACGCCCCGCTTCATGGGCATGCACCCTTGGAGGATGCCCGATTAACCTATGGAGAGACCAATGGCTGGTGAGATCCCCGATCTTATCGCCGAGGTACGGACGGGGACAGGCAAGGGGGCCGCTCGTCAAGCTCGTCGTGAGGGCTACGTACCCGGCATCGTTTATGGCGGCGGCAGCGATCCGCTTCCGATCAACGTCAACTACTACGCGCTTCTGAAGCGGCTGAAGGCAGGCCGGTTCCTGTCGACGCTCTTCAACCTCAAGGTCGAAGGCCAGGAAGACGTCCGCGTCATCTGCCGCGGCGTTCAGCGTGACGTCGTGAAGGACCTTCCGACCCACCTCGACCTGATGCGGCTGAAGCGCACCTCGCGGATCAACCTCTTCATCCACGTCACCTTCGAGAACCACGAGAAGGCGCCGGGTCTGAAGAAGGGCGGCACGCTCACGATCGTGCGTCCGGAAGTCGAGCTGGAAGTGACCGCGGGCGATATCCCCGATCACATCACGGTCGACCTGACGGGCCGCGAAATCGGAGACGTCATCCACATCGGCGACATCGACCTGCCGAAGGGCGCGACGCCGACGATCCACCGCAACTTCGTAATCGCCAACATCGCGGCCCCCTCGGGCCTGCGTTCGGCTGAAGGCGAAGAAGGCGGTGCCGAGGAAGCGGCCGAGGAGTAATCCCCGGCTTTTCTCGACTACGGATTGCGGGGCCTTCGGGCCCCGTTTTTCGTTTCTGGGCGGACCGGTGGCGGCGGGACGTTCAGTTGCAACGCCGACACCGCGTGACTACAACAGGGTCGGCTGTGGAACGGGTTGCGCCCGCCCCGGCCGACCGGCCGCCAATGCAGGAGATCGCATTTGAAACTCTTCGTCGGACTCGGAAATCCCGGCGCGAAATATGCGATGAACCGGCACAATGTCGGCTTCATGGCCGTCGACCGGATCGCGTCCGATCACGGCTTCGGCCCGTGGCGTGCAAAATTCCAGGGCAATGTCAGCGAAGGCCGGCTCGGGACAGAGCGCGTCGCCTTGCTGAAGCCTGGCACCTTCATGAACCTTTCCGGCCAGTCTGTGGGCGAGGCGATGCGGTTCTACAAGCTCGAACCCGGTGACGTCGTGGTCTTCCACGACGAGTTGGACCTCACCCCCGGCAAGTGCCGGGTCAAGGCCGGCGGCGGCCATGCCGGGCACAATGGGCTGCGCTCGCTTCACCAGCATATTGGCGATGCCTATGAACGTGTCCGGATCGGCATCGGCCATCCCGGTCACAAGGACCGTGTCGCCCCCTATGTCCTGTCGGATTTCGCCAAGGCCGATCAGGACTGGCTCGACGATCTCCTGCGCGGGATTTCCGAGGGCGCAGTCGCCCTGGCCGAAGGCGACGGGGCACGCTTCATGAACGCGGTCGCGCTTCGCACCGCGCCGCCGCGCTCCTCGACGAGCGCGAAGCCGGAGCCGACGGAAAAGCCCGCCCCGGAACCGGAGACCGAGCCGGAGACGCAAAGATCTCCGCTCCAGCGGCTTCTCGATCGGTTCTCGTAACGCAGCAGCGGCCTTGCCCGGCGTGGCGCGACGTGGTTCGGTGAGCCGAGACCTCGGAGGACACCATGAGAAAAGCCCTGCGGATCGCCTTGCGCGTGCTTGCCGTCGTCGTTCTGGTCCTCGCCGTCCTCGGCCTGTGGAAACGCGAGGAGATCGTCCGGCTGATGGCGGTGAACACGCTCTTTGCCGAGGATAAGATCACCGAGAATTTCAGCCACATGGACCGGCTGTTCCTGACCCGGCCGCTGCCGAGGGGCGACGGGCCGGTCTCTCCCCTGCCCGAGGGGCCGACGCTGACCTTGCCTGACGGTGTCCAAGATTGGATCGAGGCGCGGTCGGTGACGGCGCTCGTCGTCTTGAAGGGCGGCCGCCTCGTCCATGAGAGCTATTATCGTGGCACCGGGCCGGAGGACCTTCGGATATCGTGGTCGGTCGCGAAAAGCTTCCTGTCGGGGCTCTTCGGCATCGTCCTCGCCGAAGGCAAGATCGCCTCCCTCGACGACCCTGTGACGCGCTACGTGCCGGCGCTGGCGGGCTCAGCCTATGACGGGGCGACGATCCGGCATGTGCTGAACATGGCCGCCGGTGTGGCGTTCAACGAGGATTACCTCGATTACAATTCCGACATCAACCGGATGGGCCGGGTGCTGGCCCTCGGCGGTTCGATGGACGCCTTTGCCGCCGGGCTGAAAGCGCGGGCTGCCGCGCCAGGCACGCACTGGCATTATGTCTCAATCGACACGCATGTCCTCGGCATGGTGATCGCCGGTGCCACCGGTCGCGACCCGGCGGAGCTTCTCGACGAACGCATCATCCAGCCCCTGGGGCTTGAGGCGGAGCCCTATTACCTTATGGACGGCACCGGCACCGCGTTCGTCCTCGGCGGGCTCAACATGCGCACGCGCGACTATGCCCGCTTCGGCCAGATGATCCTGCAAAAGGGCGAGTGGCAGGGCCAGCAGATCGTGCCAGCGGACTGGATCGACGCCTCCACCCGGCCCTCGGCACCGGGCGGCGCGCTTTACGGCTACCAGTGGTGGATCCCGGAGAATGCCAATGGCGACGTGATGGCGCGCGGCATCTACGGGCAGTATATCTACATCTCGCCGCGCAACGACACGGTGATCGTGGTCAATGCCGCCGATCGCGGGTTCGAGGAGCCGGGCGTGGATGCGGAGAACGTGGCGATGCTGCAAGCCATCGCGGCGGCGAAATAGGAGGCGACATGGAAAAGGACCCGGCGATCAACGTGCTCGGCGGCAAGCTTGAGCCCTGCTCCACCGCACCGCTCACCGGCTTCTTCCGCGACGGGCACTGCAATACCTGCGCCGAGGACCGCGGCAGCCACACGGTCTGCGCGGTGATGACGGCCGAGTTCCTCGCCTATTCGAAATATGTCGGCAACGACCTTTCGACCCCGCGCCCGGAATTCGGCTTTGCGGGCGTCAAGCCCGGCGAGCGTTGGTGCCTCTGCGCCGGACGCTTCCTGCAGGCACATGACGAAGGCTGCGCGCCGAAACTGCGGCTTGAAGCGACCCATCGGCGCGCGACCGATATCGTCCCGCTCGAGGTGCTGAAGCTTTACGCGGAGTGAGGCTCAGCCCACCACGCGCAGGAGCGGGGCGGTCCCGGCTTCGTCGGGCTCTGCCACGACCGGGGGCGGCATCATTCCATCGTCCATCAGATCCTCGATGAAGAGGCTGAGAAGCTGCGGTCGGCCGGTCACACCGGACTTGCGGTAGATCGCGTTTGTCTGCGCCTTGACCGTGCCTTCGGCGGTTCCGCGCAGAACGGCGATTTCATGGGTGCTGAGCCCCTTGATCGCAAAGAGCGCCACGTCGCGTTCGGCCGAGGTCAATCCCCAGTCGCGGAACCGGCTCTGCATCAATTCCATGAAGGCGCCGGAAACC
>JBNKFC010000279.1:0-5965 GCA_050289105.1 Paracoccaceae bacterium
TCAACGTTCGAGCAGGCGCCGATACATGTGCCAGGTCGCGTGACCGAGGACCGGCAGGACAAGGAAGAGGCCCAGGAACAAGGGCAGCATGCCGAGGAAGAGGAGCACCGCGATGACGATGCCCCAGACGATCATCGCGCCGATATTCGTCACGACCGCCTTCACAGAAAGGATCATCGCCGAGACGAAGTCGACCTCCCGGTCAAGGAGAAGCGGCAGTCCCGCGACGGTGATCGAGAAGAGCACCGCAGCGAAGCCGGCACCGATGGCGGACCCGACGAGAAGCATGATCGGTCCGTTGCCTTCGAGCAGAAGCGCCAGGGACGAGGTGACGTTGGTCATCGCCGAAAGTCCCATGAAGAGCGCGAAGATCGTGTGGGCAACGAAGACCCAGAACATGAACATCAGGAGGATCACCATCGCCATCGAGGGGATCTGCCGGTCCTTCTGCGAAAACACGACCCCCAGAACCTCGCGCCAGACGAGAGGTTCGCCCGCCTCGATGCGGCGGCTCACCTCGTAAAGCCCGACGGCGGCGAAGGGCGCCAGGATCGGAAAGCCGACGATCACCGGGATCAGCCACCATTCCTGCCCCGCCGCGGTATAGACGAGGTAGATGATGATCCCCCCCGCCACGTAGATCGCGCTGAAGAACAGCCCGAAGGCCGGCGCCTTCAGAAAATCGGCCAGACCGGCGGCCAGAACTGCCTTGATATCTGAAACCGCCACCTGCCGTACGTCCGGCAAGGCATCCGCCTCTGCCCGTATGTCAGTCATCATACCTCCTCCCTCGCGCGCGAGGGGAAGGCTAGGGCAGCCGGCGGGATTCTGGCAAGAGCGCATCCTTTGTCCGGCATCCCGATGTGGGTCGGCGCCGGGCGCCGCCGAAGCGGAGGGTCAGCTTCCCGCCTGCGCCTCGGCCCGGCTCTTTCCGGCAACGTCCAGCGCCAGCGTGGCCGCCATGAAGGCGTCGAGATCGCCGTCGAGAACACCCTGCGTGTCCGAGGTCTCGTACGAGGTCCGCAGGTCCTTCACCATCTGGTAAGGCTGGAGCACGTAGGAGCGAATCTGGTTGCCCCAGCCCGCGTCGCCCTTGGCGTCGTGCTGGGCGTTGATCGCCGCGTTCCGCTTGTCGAGTTCGAGCTGGTAGAGCCGCGATCGCAGCGCGTTCATCGCGATTTCGCGGTTCTGGTGCTGCGACTTCATTGACGAGGTCACAACGATGTTCGTCGGAAGGTGGGTGATCCGCACCGCCGAGTCGGTCGTGTTGACGTGCTGGCCGCCCGCACCGGAAGAGCGGTAAGTGTCGATGCGGATCTCGTTGTCGGGGATGACGATCTCGATATTCTCGTCGACGACCGGATAGACCCAGACCGACGAGAACGAGGTGTGCCGACGCGCGGCGCTGTCATAGGGCGAGATGCGCACCAGCCGGTGGACGCCGGATTCCGACTTCAGCCAGCCGTAGGCGTTCGGGCCGGAGATCTTGTAGGTGGCCGAGCGGATCCCGGCCTCTTCGCCGGGGCTTTCGCTCATCAACTCGACCTTGTAGCCCTTCTTCTCGGCCCAGCGGACATACATCCGCGCCAGCATCGAGGCCCAGTCGCAAGACTCGGTTCCGCCCGCGCCCGCGTTGATTTCAAGGAAGGTGTCGTTGCCGTCGGCCTCGCCGTCAAGAAGCGCCTCCAGCTCCTTCGCCGCGGCAAAGTCCTTCAGCGCCTTCAGGCCCGCTTCCGCCTCGGCGACGATGTCCTTGTCGCCTTCCATCTCGCCAAGCTCGATCAGCTCGACATTGTCCTTCAACTCGCGCTCGATCCGGCGGTAGGTCTCGATCGCGTCCATCAGCATCTGACGGTCACGCATCAGCTTCTGCGCGCGCGCGGGATCGGACCAGAGGTCGCCATCCTCGATCATCGCGTTCATCTCTTCGAGCCGGTGCGGCGCGGTTTCCCAGTCCAGCCGCTGGCCCAGAAGCCTCAGCGACTTCTCGACCGTCTCGGCAATATTTTCCATCTCGGCGCGCATGGCCGTATTCCTTCCGTCAGTCGTCAGGCGTGATAACGAAGGCTCCCGCCCCGGGCAAGAGAGCGCCGTCTGTCACGCTTCGATATTCATGAGGCCAGCCCGGATCCTTCCCGAGGCTTCACGAGGGACATGGGGATGCCACCGGTCGCAGTCAATAAAGCCCACCGGAACTCAGCGTGCCGAAATCGGCCTTCTTCGGGATGATCTTGGTCTCGCCCGTCGACGTGGTCACGGTCGTCTGCCCCTCGTCGCTACCAAGCTCGCCATAAGCGTAGAGGGGCAGGTTCTGGCCCATCCCGAAACCGCCATCGACCATCGCCCCGATGCCGAAGATCGGGATCTCGCCGTCGCGGAAGAACTCGGCCTGGACGAAATCGCCCGAGGCGTCGTCGGGCAGACGCTCGCCGGTGAAGCGGTTGATCTTGATGAAATGCCCGCCCTCGGGAACCTTGAAATCACGGCCGCCGTATTTCGCCACCGCCTCCTTCATGAAGGCGTTGAAGACCGGAACGCAGAGCGTCCCACCATAGGCGCCCTGACCCAGCGTGCGTGGCTGGTCGTAGCCCATGTAGCAGCCCGCGACGATGTTCGAGGTGAAGCCGATGAACCAAACGTCCTTGGCGTCGTTCGTCGTCCCGGTCTTGCCGCCAACCGGAACCGGCAGCCGCACACCCGAGCCGGAACCGCGTTGCACGACGCCCTGGAGCATCGAGGTCAGCTGGTAGGCTGTCACCGGATCCATGACGCGCTCGCGGTTCGAGGTGATGCGCGGCGCGGCGCCGGGATCGAGGCTCGCCAGCTTGCAGTCCACGCAGTCGCGCTGGTCGTGGCGATAGACGGTGCGGCCCCAGCGGTCCTGGACCCGGTCGACCAGCGTGGGTTCCACCCGCTCGCCGCCATTGGCGAACATCGCATAGGCCGCCACCATCTTGAACAGCGTGGTCTCCTGCGCCCCGAGCGCATTGGCGAGGAACCGGTCGAGACGGTCGTAGACCCCGAACCGCTCAGCATAGCTCGCGACGACGTCCATCCCGATTTCCTGCGCCACGCGCACGGTCATCAGATTCCGCGACTGCTCGATGCCAGTGCGAAGCGGAATCGGCCCGTAGAACTTGTTCGAGGCGTTCTTCGGCCGCCAAAGACCTTGCGGCGTGTCGACCTCGATCGGCGCGTCAACGACGATGGTCGCCGGTGAAAATCCGCTGTCGAGAGCGGCGGCATAGACAAAGGGCTTGAACGACGAGCCCGGCTGCCGCTGCGCCTGCGTCGCCCGGTTGAAGACCGAGGACTGATAGGAAAAGCCGCCCTGCATCGCGATGACCCGGCCGGTATTGACGTCCATGGCCATGAAGCCGCCCTGCACTTCCGGCACCTGCCGGAGCGACCAGCGCTTGAACGACCCGTCGTCATTGGCCAATGCCGCGACGAGAACGACATCGCCGACCGACACGAGGTCTCCGGCAGCCTTCGCCTTGGGACCAAGCTTGCCGTCTGCCTGCCGCTTCCGCGCCCAAGTCACGTCCTCGGCGGGAATCCAGTGGCCGTCCTCGTCGTCCGAGACGCCCTCGATCCCGATCCGCGCGGATTTGTCGCCGACTTCCAGGACAACCGCCGGCAGCCAGCCCGCAACGTCACGCGGAACGTCGGTTTCCGAAAGGGCCGTGCGCCAGGCTTCTTCGGATCCGAGCGCGTCGGGCGGGATCACCTTGCGGGTCCCGCGCCAGATACCCTGGTTCCGGTCGTAATTCTCCAGCGCCTCCTGCAGGGCCGTTGCCGCCGCAAGTTGCATCTCCGGATCTTCGGTGGCCCGGATCGTCAGGCCGCCCCCGAAGAACTCGTCCTCGCCAAAGCTGCGCGAGAGCTGGCGGCGGATTTCGTCGGTGAAATAGTCGCGCGGCGGCAGCGAACCCTTGAACGAGGGATAGTCGCCGCCCTGCACCGTCTTCAGCGGCGCGGCCAACGCAGTGTCGAGCGTCGGCTTGTCGATGTAGCCGTTCTGGAACATCTCGCGAAGGACGTAGTTCCGCCGGTCGATGGCCGCTTCGCGGTTCTTCACCGGATGGTAGCTGTAGGGCGCTTTCGGAAGAGCGGCGAGGTAGGCTGCCTCTTCCGGCGAAAGTTCGGCGAGCGTCTTGTTGAAATAGGTCTGGGCGGCCGAGGCGACACCGAAGGACAGGAATCCGAGGTCGATCTCGTTGAGGTAAAGTTCGAGGATCTTGTCCTTGGGCAAGGTATCGACGAGCCGTGTGGCGAGGATCAGTTCCTTGATCTTGCGCTCGGCCGTGCGGTCGCCGCCGAGAAGGAAGTTCTTGGCCACCTGCTGCGGGATGGTCGATGCGCCGCGCAGGGTCTTGCCCCTTGTGCGGATCGCGTCCCAGAGCGCGCCGGCCATGCCGCGCGCATCAAAGCCTTGGTGCGTATAGAAATTCTTGTCCTCGGCCGAGATGAAGGCGTTCTTCACCAAGTCCGGGATCTCCTCGATCGGCGCGAACATGCGCCGCTCGGTTGCGAATTCGTCCATCAGGCGACCTTCGCCCGAATAGATGCGGCTGATCGTCTTCGGCGTGTACTGGGCGAGATATTCGTGATCGGGCAGGTCGCGGCTATACATCCAGAAGATGGCGCCGACCGTCAGCGCGGCAAAGACCGCGCCGGTCACGAGCCAGCTGAAAAAGGCGCCGAAGAAGGACAGGACGAACCGGATCACGAAAGACTCCCAAACGAACGAGGCTCCTATACAGCGCGGGGGCGGTAGGGTCAAAACAACTTGCCGCGCATCGGCGGCTTGTGCCCATCGCCTGCCAGGAGCTTTGAACGCCGACCAGCGGTTATTGACGGATCAACCGCGCCTCGGCAGCGTCGGCGATGGCCCAGGCGCGCAGCGCGGCAAGGATCGCGTCCTGAAACCCCGCCCGCCACACCGGATCGGCAAGCCGCTTGCGGTCGGCCGCCGAGGACAGAAACCCGACCTCGAGCAGGATCGAGGGTATGTCGGGCGACTTCAAAACCGAGAATGCCGCCTCCTGAACGGGGTGGCGGTGCATCCGCGCGCCAGAGGCCTTGATCGCGGTGACAAGCGCGTCGGCCAGCCTGTCGGCGCGCGGCTGGGTTTCGGTCCGCGCCATTTCCATCATCACCGCCGCGACAAGGTCGTCCTGTCCGGCAAGATCGACGCCCGCCAGAAGGTCCGCGCGGTCGTGGCGCTCGGCCAGCCGCGCCGATGCCGCGTCGCTGGCCTCGTCAGCCAGCAGATAGACGGTGGCACCCGTCGCCTCGCCCTCTGCCAGCGCGTCGGCATGCAGCGACAGGAAGACATCCGCACCGGCAGCCCGCGCGACACTGATCCGCGTCTCAAGCGGCACGAAGACATCCTCCTCGCGCGTGAGCACGACCGTCAGGCCGCCCCGGCGCAGCACCTCGGCAAGTTCCCGGGCAAAGCCGAGCATCTCGTGCGACTCGGCCACATCGCCGGCCTCGGCGCCGGGATCGATGCCGCCGTGGCCGGGATCGAGAACGACGACAAGCGGCGCATCGCCGGTCTGGCGCCGTTTCGGCGCTTCGACTGAGGCCGGATGCGGCAGCGCCCAGCGGGCAACCTCCGGCACACCGGCCGCGGTGCGTTCGGCGAAGCTCGTCGGATCATCGGGCTGAAGCCGCAGTCGGATCTCCGCCCCGCCGGTCTTCGCGACGCGCTCTTCCGCACTGTCGATCCGATAGGGTCCGTCGAGTTCCGCAACCAGCCGCGACCAGCCCTCGCGGATCGGACCCCATCCGAGTACCCGCACGCGCTCTGCCCGGTCGAGCGCCTCGGGGCGCGAGGGACCGAAATCGATCTCGGAAAAATCGGCCACGAGACGCGGGGGATCGTTCAGAAGGAAGACGCGATACGGGACCGCCTGACTGATCGCGAGGTCGATGGCTATGCCTGCGCTTTCGTCCG
>JBNKFC010000280.1:0-2831 GCA_050289105.1 Paracoccaceae bacterium
GAACTTCACGGCGTCTCGATTCGACCCTACGCGGCCCCCACGCCCCTGTTCGCGCCGCTCACGCTCACTGTGCCTGCCGGCAGCGTGACGACGATCATCGGGCCTTCGGGTGTCGGCAAGTCCACCCTGATCGACTTCATCGGCGGCCACCTCTCGGCCGGATTCGAAGCGACCGGGCGGGTCACACTCAATGGCCATGACGTCACCCGGCTTCCCGCCGAGGCACGGCGGATCGGCATCCTTTTCCAGGACGCGTTACTCTTCCCGCATCTCTCGGTCGGCGACAACCTCGCCTTTGGGCTTTCCCGCCGTCTCCGCAGCCGTGCCGTGCGCCGGCAAGCGGTGGAAGATGCGCTTGATCAGGCCGGACTTTCCGGGTTCTACGACCGCGACCCTGCAACCTTGTCGGGTGGGCAACGCGCGCGCGCAGCACTGATGCGCACGCTCCTGGCCGAACCGAAAGCGCTCCTTCTCGATGAGCCGTTTTCGAAACTCGACCCTGATCGCCGGGCCGATCTCAGGACGTTCGTATTCGGCCATGTCCGCGACCGGGCGGTCCCGGTGCTGATGGTCAGCCATGATGCCGAAGACGCCAGCGCTGCCGGCGGTGCTCTGGTCGCGCTGGAATAATCGTCGCCTGCAGTTCATCGGCTTCGCGTCGGTCCGATCCGTGCTAGGGTGCCGTACCGGCAGCCGTGAGGGGTCGGTCACGGAGAATGGGTTTGACCTTCAGCGGGCTTTCCATCCGGCGGCTCCTGATCCGCCTCGCCGCGTTGGCGCTGGTGGTATGGCTGGCGCATCTGCTGATCGGCTGGACGATGGACGAGACTTCCGCGCTGAAGTCCGACGGCAGCGCAATGCCGGCGCTGGCGCTCCTGGTTCTGCTTCTGGTGGCCTATGCCCTTCTGATCGCATTGCCTTTCGTGCCCGGCGCGGAACTCGGCATCACGCTGATGATGGTCGAAGGCGCGGCGATTGCGCCATTCATCTGGGCGGCGACGCTGACCGGCCTCGCATTGGCCTATGCGGCAGGGTCGCTCCTGCCCTATCCAGCGCTTCGCAAGTTCCTGTCAGATCTGAGGCTTGCGCGCGCGGCAGGACTTGTCGATACCCTCCAGCCGCTCGATCGCGCTGCGCGGCTGGAGTTTCTGCGGTCAAGGCTGCCGCGCTGGCTGTCACCTCTGGCCGGTGGTCAGCGCTATATCCTTCTTGCGCTTCTGATCAATCTGCCGGGAAACACAGTTCTCGGCGGTGGCGGCGGTATCCTTCTTGTCGCGGGCGTCAGCCGGCTCTTCTCGCCTCTTGCGACGGTGTTGACCATCGCGATTGCCGTCGCGCCGGTGCCAATACTGGTCTTCTGGCTAGGCGAAGACCTGCCGCTGCCCGGCTTCTAGACCCTATCCCACCCGGCGGCGCGCTAGCGACTGGCCTTGGGGTCCGAACCGGGCCCGTAGGATATGCAAAAGCCGGCGGTGGGCGGAGCGGTGTCGGTTGCGGATATGGATGCCAGCGAAGATCGGCTGGGGAATCGGCGGCGCCCCGGTCACAAGGCGGCAGGTTCCGGCGCGGACAAGTTCATCTGCGGACTGGCGCAGGACATAGGCCGTCCCGCCGAGCGAGCCGAGTAGCGCCACCATTGCTGCGTTCTGACCGATGGAGAGGCTCGCCGTCGCCAGCCGTGGATGCAGGGCGGCATGAAGGGGCGGAATGGCGTCCGAGAAATGCGGAAGGATGTAGGTCTCCCGCCGGACCTCGGCCAGACGGTCGGTCTCGGTCGAGACCATCAGATAGGCGATTTCGCCGATCGTCTCGAAATAAAGGTCCGGATGGTAGCGCGGCGAAAAGAGGATGGCGAAATCCTCGATCCCCGTCGTGAGGTCCGAGCACATCTGCGCCGAATAGTCCGCCTCGAAAAAGAAGGCCGTGTCCGGCATCGCGCCACGGAAATCGCCGATCAACTCGCTGAAATGCAGGTTCACGAGGTCATGCTGAATGCCGATCCGCATCGTCACGGCCCCGGCAGTATCGCCCATCGCGTGGCGCGCCTCAGTCCAGCCATGCAGCAGGCTGCGGGCATGGGGCGCAAATCGCAACCCTTCCGTCGTCAGCTCCGTCCCCGCACGCGAGCGGAGGAAAAGCCGGTGGCCGAGGGTCTTTTCCAGCGTGCGGATCCGGCCGGAGATCGTCGATTGAGTCACACCCATCCGGTCCGCGGTCCGGTTGAAGCTGCGGGTGTCGCAAAGGTCGAGGAAGGTTTCGATGAGTTCGATCTGCAAGGGGCACCCGTGATCGGAGATGCCGATTAATAAACCGGCTGATGACGAATTGAAAGCGCCCCGATCTCCGCCGATACTCGCGCCGAATTCGACGAGGGGGGCAAGATGTCCGGATTTCCGACGACGGCGCGCGTGGTAATCATCGGGGGCGGTGTGGTCGGCGTATCGGCGCTCTATCACCTTGCGAAAGCGGGCTGGACGGACTGCGTTCTTCTCGAGAAAAACGAACTGACTGCCGGATCGACCTGGCACGCTGCGGGCAACGTTCCGACCTTCTCGACCTCGTGGTCGATCATGAACATGCAGCGCTACTCGACCGAACTGTACAGCCGCCTCGGCACCGAGGTCGACTACCCGATGAACTACCACGTGACCGGGTCGGTGCGGCTTGCCCATTCGAAGGAGCGGATGCAGGAATTCGCCCGCGCAAAAGGCATGGGCGTCTATCAGGGCATGGCGCTTGAAGTGCTCGGCGTGGATGAGATCAAGGGCAAGTATCCCTTCCTCGAAACTCACGACCTCGCCGGCGCGCTCTACGACCCGGCCGACGGCGAT
>JBNKFC010000281.1:0-2800 GCA_050289105.1 Paracoccaceae bacterium
AAGGGATCAGCCGACAGAGCCCTCCAGCGAAATCGCCACAAGTTGCTGTGCTTCCATTGCGAACTCCATTGGCAGGGCTTGCAAAACGTCCTTGCAGAAGCCGTTGACCACCAGCGCTACGGCCTCTTCCTCGTCCATCCCGCGCGAGCGGCAGTAGAAGAGCTGGTCGTCATCGACCTTCGAGGTCGTCGCCTCGTGCTCGACACGCGACGAGTTGTTCTTGACCTCGATATAGGGAACCGTATGCGCCCCGCACTTGTCGCCGATGAGAAGGCTGTCGCACTGGGTGTAGTTTCGCGAGTTCTTCGCCTTCGGGTGCATCGACACGAGACCGCGATAGGTGTTCTGCGCCTTTCCGGCGGAAATCCCTTTCGAAACAATGCGGGAGCGGCTGTTCTTACCAAGATGGATCATCTTGGTTCCGGTATCGGCCTGCTGCATGTTGTTGGCGATGGCGATGGAGTAGAACTCGCCCTGGCTGTCGTCGCCACGCAGGATGCAGGACGGATATTTCCAGGTGATCGCCGACCCGGTTTCCACCTGCGTCCACATCACCTTCGCCCGGTCGCCCCGGCAATCGGCGCGCTTGGTGACGAAGTTGTAGATGCCGCCCTTGCCTTCCTCGTCGCCTGGGAACCAGTTCTGCACCGTCGAATACTTCACCTCGGCATCTTCCAGGATGACGATCTCCACCACCGCCGCATGCAGCTGCGCCACGTCGCGCTTCGGCGCGGTGCAGCCTTCGAGGTAGCTGACATAGGACCCCTTGTCGGCGATGATCAGCGTGCGCTCGAACTGCCCGGTATTTTCCGCGTTGATGCGGAAATAGGTCGACAGCTCCATCGGGCAGCGGGTGTTCGGCGGAATGTAGACGAAGGAGCCGTCGGAAAAGACCGCCGAATTCAGCGTCGCGAAGAAGTTGTCCGACTGCGGCACGACGGAACCAAGGTATTTCTTCACCAGTTCCGGATGCTCGCGGATCGCTTCGGAGATCGAGCAGAAGATGACGCCGGCCTTGGCCAGTTCGGCCTTGAAGGTCGTCCCAACGGAGACGGAATCGAAGACGGCGTCCACCGCCACCTTGCGCGCATCGCCCGGGGCCTCTTCCGCACCTTCGACGCCCGCCAGAATCATCTGTTCCTTCAACGGGATACCGAGCTTTTCGTAGGTGGCGAGAAGCTTCGGATCGACCTCGTCGAGCGACTTCGGCTTCTCCGTCATGCTCTTCGGCTTGGCGTAGTAGTACTGGGACTGGTAGTCGATCTCGGGATAGTGGAGCATCGCCCAACGCGGCTCCTCCATCTCTTTCCAGCGGCGGAAGGCCTGAAGGCGCCATTCGGTCATCCATTCCGGCTCGCCGTTCTTCTCAGAGATCAGCCGCACGATGTCCTCGTTCACGCCGAGGGGCGCGTATTCCATCTCGATCTCGGTTTCCCAGCCGTACTTGTAGGCGCCCATGCTCTGGACGGTCTCGACCGTCTCGCGGTCCACGCCTTCGCGGACGTCAAGCTCGGCGGTTTCGCTCAGTTTCTGCGCCATGTTCTTTCCTTACCTTTCAATCCCTTGTCGCCCGACATTCACGCGGCACGCGCGGCGAACCGCGCCCAAGCCGCAAGCCAGGTGTCGGCAAAGCGGTCAATCTCGTCTTCCGTGGTCGATGGCCCGATGGAGACGCGGATGGCGGAGGCCGCCGCAACGTCGTCGAAGCCCATCGCTTTCAAAACCCTGCTCGCCCGGACCTTGCCCGACGAACAGGCAGACCCGGCCGAAATCGCGAAGCCGGCGAGGTCCATCTGCATGACCTGCGTCTCGCCCTTCCAGCCCGGCGTTACTAGACAGGAGGTGTTGGGCAGACGCGGCGCGTCCTGCCCGACGATCACCGTCCCCGGCGCCCCGGCGACGATCCGCGCCTCCAGCCGGTCCCGCAACGCCGCGACCCCGTTCCAGATCCCGCCGTCAAGCTCCGCCGCCGCCGCACGCGCCGCCGCGCCGAAGCCGACGATCCCGGCGACATTCTCCGTGCCGGAGCGCCGCCCGGTTTCCTGCCCGCCCCCCGGCTGCAACGTCTCGATATCCAAGCCCTCGCGGACGATCAGCGCGCCCACGCCCTTCGGTCCGCCGATCTTGTGGGCCGACACGATCGCGAGGTCCGCGCCCGACCAGCCGAAGGCGAAGGGCACTCGCCCGACCGCCTGGACCACGTCGAGCATCAGCCAATCCGCCCGCCGCGCCCCGTAGGCATATCCGTCGTCGCCCCGCGCGGGCGGTTCGGTGATCACCCCGGTCTCGGAATTGGCGAGGCCGATGGCAAGGGTGTGGCCGATGGCAAGGGTGTGGCCGCCTTCGCCGCCCCCTCCGATACGCATGTGCGCCATCAGGCAATCGTGCGCGGTATCCTGAACGTAGACGTCATGACCTGCGGGACCGCCGGCCAGAACCCGCGCCGCTTCCGTCGCGCCAGAGGTGAAGACCACTTCGCGCGCCTTGCAGCCGACAAGCGCCGCCACCTCCTCGCGCGCCCGTTCGACCGCCGCCTTCGCCGCCCGGCCCTCGGCATGGACCGAGGACGGGTTGCCCACGAGGTCGAAGGCCGCACCCATCGCGTCCCGCGCCTCTGGCCGCAGCGGCGCCGTTGCGTTCCAGTCGAGATATGCCCGCGCGCTCATTCGTCCACCAGTTCGAAGAGGGCCGGCACCGCGGGACAGGGCTTCAGTTCGTTGCCGATCACGTCCGACAGCCGGGTCTGATGCAGGAAGACGTAGACATGGGCGGACAGCCCCTCCCAGAGCCGGTTCGCCAG
>JBNKFC010000282.1:0-2944 GCA_050289105.1 Paracoccaceae bacterium
ACGGTGCCGGAGGTGATCATGGCGCGCTACCTCGGCCTCAGCGTGCTCGCGATGTCCGCGGTAACCAACATCGCAGTGTCGAGCGTCGCCGACACCCATGTGACGAACGAGGACGAGGTCTGGGAGGCGGCGAAGGTGCTGCAACCGAAGCTCCTTGCCCTGATGCAGGCGTTGATACCGGCGCTTCCCGAGGTGACCGAATGACTGACTTCCCGGCAACGGCCGACACGCTCATCACCAACGCCCACATCCTGACGATGGACGATGGGTTCACCGAGATCGTGGATGGCGCCCTCGCGATCACCGATGGTCACATCGCGGCGCTCGGCCCGGTGGCTGAGGCGGCCGGAACGGTGGCGGCAAAGGTTCTCGACGCGAAGGGCGGTCTCCTCCTGCCGGGTTTCGTCAACACCCATTGCCATGCTGCGATGGTGCTCTTCCGCGGACTTGCCGACGACCGGCCGCTCGACGGGTTCTTGAAGACGGTCTGGGCGGCGGAGGCGGCGCATGTCACGCCGGATACGGTGCGGGCAGGCGCCACGCTCGGACTGGCGGAAATGGCGCTCGGCGGGGTGACGCACGTTGTCGACATGTATTTCCACCCTGATGCGACGATCGAGGCGGCAGCGAAGGTCGGTGTCGGTCTGACCTCCGGCCCTGTCTTCATCGGCTTCGACGGGATCGACCATCTGCCCTGGCCGGAGCGGCTGCGCTTCGCCGAGGATTTCGTCGCGCGCCATCGCGGCACGGCCGGGGTGGAGCTGATGCTGATGCCGCACTCGGCCTACACTCTCGACGAGGGCAAACTGCGCGAGGTCGCTGCGATGTCCGACCGGCTCGGCGTGCCGATCCACGTCCATGCCGCAGAGGCGCCGTCCGAGATGCGGCTGGTGGCGCAGCAGCACGGCACGACTCCGGTGCTCATCCTCGACCGGGCGCGCATCCTCAAGCCCGGCACGCTTCTCGCCCATGCCGTCCATCTCGACGATGCCGAGATCGCGCTTCTGGCCGAACGCGGGACGGCGGTGGCGCATTGCCCGCTCTCGAACGCCAAACTTGCCTCTGGCACAGCACGGCTGAAGGACCTGCGGGCGAAGGGAGTGCGACTGTCGCTCGGCACCGACGGCGCTTCCAGCGGCAACGATCTCGACATGTTCAAGACCATGCGGCAGGCGGCCTACCTCGCGATCCTTGCCTCGGGAGAGCCGGATGTCCTGCCCGCCCGCGACATCGTCGCGATGGCAACCCGCGGCGGGGCGGCGGCGGCAGGTCTTGCCGGGCGCAAGGGCGTCGTCGCGGTGGGCCGGGATGCGGATCTGATGATCGTGGACCTTTCGGCGCCACATATCGTTCCCGCCTACGATCCCTATTCCACGCTTGTCTACGCCGCCGGGCGTGAAGACGTCAGCGACGTTTTCGTCGGTGGGCGCCGCATCGTCGCGACTCGTCGTCTGGTCGCCGACATTGGCAACGAGATCGCCGAAGTGCGGGCCTTGGCCGCGCGAATCGCGCCGACGGGGGCCGCGGCGAGGGCGGGGAAGTAGGCATATCCTCCATCGACGGGGCAAAATATCCGGCCAATAGTCGCCAATGGGAACAAATATGGTGTCAGGCGTTTGAATGTTGCCGAGTTCGCCAGTAATATCGCGATGTGTGGTGGTCGGGTCGGCTTCATCTGCCGAAGCGGATCCGTGGGTAAGATTCTGGCCGGTCTTCGGTCAATTGGACTCTCTTCGCTGCCGTAAAGAGGGTGGGGCTAATGGAAAGAACGGCGACAGACGTCGCTCCGCCGCCTATTAAGGGCGGAGAGTTGCCGAGCTTCGACGAGCTCTTGGCAAAAGGGTCGTTTCATGCCCGGCTGGCGAGGGCGCGCGTGGAGCGCGAGAAGGCGCTGGCCCGATCAGGTGAAGAGACCGGGGACGAATTCATCCTCGATACGAGCCGCAAGCCCTGGGAGAAGGAGGCGCACCTTCCCCTGAAGCGTGACCGTTTGTCCGAAGCCCTCAGCCATTCCGTTGCTCTGGAAGACCCGGTCGTGCGTCGGCCGTCGTCTCCAGCTGCCCGCGCTCCGGTATCTGACGCGCCGGACGCACCCAAGCCCGCCGTACCGCCGCCTGCCGCGCCTGTGGCCGCACCGGTCGCCATTACCGCGATTCCCGCGCTTCTGCCGACCGAGAGCCTCACCGTGATTCCGCCGAAGCCGCGACGCAAGCGGCTGCAAGTCGCCGCCGGATTCGGCGCGGGCCTCGTCCTTGGCGTGACGGCAGCGGTTGTCGGGCCGTTTCTGACGAAGGGAGGGACCGCCCCCGTCACGCTTGCCCCGGGGCCAGTCGCCCAGGCGCCTTCAGTCGGTGCCGCCGAGCCCGTTCTCGCGAGTCTTTCGGCCGTAGTGGAGCCGCTACCCGCTCCGCGCGGGGATGCGCCGCTTTCGCCACGGGTTGCCATCGCGTACCCGGCGGCTCCGGTGTCGGCCGACGCGGCGCCAATGCCGATGGGCCAAGGTCTGGCACTTGCCAGCGCCGCCCCCGCCGTCATGGTACCGGAGGTGACCCCACCGCAGCCGCTGCCGCCGCGCCCGGCGCAATTCGATGCCGTCGTGGCGCGCGGTCTTCCACTTGCTCCCGCCAGCGTTCCGGGGCGCGCGGATCCGGTGCCCTCGGTCATCGCCCCGCCGACGCCCCCGCGCATCTCTGCGAACCCGGCGGGATTGGCGGCCGTAACCCTGCCGGATCCGGAGCCCTTGGGCCTTGCGGCCGCGTCCGGCTGGCTCGCGCCCGAACCCGGCCAGCTGTCGTCCCCCGAGACGATGCGTGATGCGCCGCTTGAACTTCAGCCGCTGCCGGCCGTCTATTCCATGCCAGCGCCCGTGGCAGAGGACACGACTGCGCCCACGCTATTCCCCGGCCCGGTGATCCTGAACGCACCGTCGAGCGTTGCCGAGACA
>JBNKFC010000283.1:0-2916 GCA_050289105.1 Paracoccaceae bacterium
CCAACGAGGGCATCATCATCGTCGCGGCCACCAACCGGCCCGACGTTCTCGACCCGGCCCTGCTGCGCCCCGGCCGCTTCGACCGGCAGGTGCAAGTCCCGAACCCCGACATCAAGGGCCGCGAGAAGATCCTCTCAGTCCACGCCCGCAAGGTGCCGCTCGGCCCCGACGTCGATCTGCGCATCATCGCGCGCGGCACGCCCGGATTCTCGGGCGCCGATCTTGCGAACCTGGTGAACGAGGCGGCACTTCTGGCCGCGCGGATCGGCCGTCGCTTCGTCTCGCTCGAGGATTTCGAGAAGGCGAAGGATAAGGTGATGATGGGGCCGGAGCGCCGGTCCATGGTGATGACCGAGGACGAGAAGAAGCTGACCGCCTATCACGAGGCCGGCCACGCTATCGTCGGCATCCACGTGCCGCAGCACGATCCGGTGCACAAGGTGACGATCATCCCGCGGGGCCGTGCTCTGGGCGTGACGTTCTACCTTCCCGAGCGCGACAAGCTTTCACTGACCCGCGAGGCGGCGCTTTCCAAGCTGGCCTCCGCGATGGGCGGCAAGGCGGCGGAGGAGCTGGTGTTCGGCGCCGACAACGTGACGAACGGTGCCTATTCGGACATTCAGCACGTCACCAATCTGGCGACCGCGATGGTCAGCCAGTGGGGCATGTCGGACAAGCTCGGCAACATCAACTACACCTCGACTCAGGAAAGCTTCCTCGGCAACCAGTCGCATTTCAACGCCTCGGACGAGAGCCGCGAAATCATCGACCAGGAGGTCCGGCGCCTGGTGGACGAGGCCTATGAACGGGCGAAATCGATCCTGAAGGACAATTGGGACGAGATGGAGAACCTCGCCCAGGGACTGCTCGAATACGAGACGCTGACCGGCGAAGACATGATGCGGGTCATCCGCGGGGAAGCGCCGAAGACCGGTGACGACGAAGGCGACAGTTCCGACAAGGGATCTCCGGCGCCGTCGCTGACCGCGATCCCGAAGACCAAGAAGCCGCGGGCGCCGAAAGGCGGCGGGATGGAGCCCGAGCCGTCGGCCTGACGCCGGGCTGGGCCTAGGCGAAAGGACACCCGATGGCGGGCCGGAGCGACTGGAATCCCGAAAGCTATGCGCGCTTCGGCGATCTGCGGCTGCGGCCGGCTCTCGATCTGATGGCGCAGATCGGCGATCTGCCTGAGGGCGAGATCGTCGATCTCGGCTGCGGCAATGGCGCCGCCGGGCCGGCGCTGAGGGCGCGATTCGCCGGGCGTCGGATCGTCGGGCTCGATGCGTCGCCGTCGATGCTTGCGGCGGCGCGGGACGCAGGGGCCTACGCGCGGTTGATCGAGGGCGACGCGGCCCAGTGGCGGGCGGAGAGCCCCGTGGCGCTGATATTCTCGAACGCCGCGCTCCACTGGCTTGGTGACCATGCCCGGCTGATGCCGCATCTGGCGGCGCAACTCGCCCCCGGCGGAACGCTCGCGGTGCAGATGCCGCGCCAATACGGGGCGCCTTCGCATCGCTTCCTGCGAGACTTCGCGGCCGAGATGTTTCCGGACCGTTTCGATCTCGCAAACTGGAAGGCACCAGTTTCGACGCCGGTGGAATACCACCGGATGCTGGCCGGCCTCGGCCGGGTGAATGTCTGGGAAACCGACTACGTGCAGCGGTTGGAACCGGTTACGGATGGCCATCCGGTCCGGCGGTTTACTGAATCGACGGCGATGCGGCCCTATCTCGACAAGCTCTCGGCCGCCGAGGCGGCTGATTTCGTGGCACGCTACGAGACTGCCCTCGCCGCCGCCTATCCGATCGAGGCGGATGGATCGGTGCTGTTCCCGTTTCGCCGGCTCTTCTTCACTATGGTGCCGTGATGGCCCAGCAGGAACTCAGACCAACCGAGCATTACGGCGTCGTGACCTGGCTCGGGCGGACGGCGGAGCCGCGAGATATCCTGTCCGCGGGTGCCGTCACTGAACTGGACCTCGGCTTCGGCGGGATTGCCGGCGAGATCCATGAAGGCCTCGTCCGTGCCGCATGCGTGCGCGTCAAGCTGCTCCATCCGAAGGGCACGACGATCCGGAATACGCGTCAACTGACCCTTCTTTCGGCAAAAGAAATCGCAGCGATAGCACAGGCGATGGGGCTCGACAGCCTCGATCCCGCTCTGCTTGGCGCGAATGTGGTGCTGTCCGGGATTCCGGATTTCACCCATGTCCCGCCGTCTTCGCGGCTGCAGGCCGATGAGGGCGCCACCATCGTGATCGACCGGATTAACTTGCCGTGCAACGAGCCCGCACGGGCCATCGAAAAATCGCGTCCGGGACACGGAAAGCTTTTCAAGGATGCGGCGTCGGGACGGCGCGGCGTGACGGCTTGGGTTGAACGGGAAGGGCGCCTGCGCGTCGGCGACCGGCTTCGGCTCCACGTTCCTGATCAACGTGCCTGGGCACCCTGATCCGGCGCGCCTCAGCGGCTGTTCCACGGAAGGACCGTGTTACAGCAGGATCCAGACCGCGGAACTCAGGGCGAGCCCGATGGCAAAGCCAGTGTTCACGATGATCGTCACGGTATTCATATCGGTCTCCTGATCTCGGTTTCGTCAAGACAACGCGCCATGAGACGCGCAGTTCCGGCCTGATCGTGGACAGGCTTTCCGATCGGAAACGGTATCTGGCGATTCCGCGTGCGATTGCGTCGCAATCCATCCTCACCTCCCGGCCCGGGGCAGCTATAGCGCGAAGGGATGGCACCCGGCAGGACGCCGACAGGGAGAGAATGCGACATGGCATTTAAGACGGATATCGAGATAGCGCGTGAGGCGAAGAAGCGTCCGATCATGGAGATTGGGGACAAGCTTGGGATACCTTCGGAGCATCTTCTGCCGTATGGGCATGACAAGGCGAAGGTGAGCCAGGAGTTC
>JBNKFC010000284.1:0-2377 GCA_050289105.1 Paracoccaceae bacterium
GTTCAGCGCCGGGCCAAAGGCGGCTTCGGGGAAGAAGGCGAAGGTTTTCTGGGCCATGGTTGTCTCCCTGTTCTAATCGTTGAATTGACGTGTATCGGCGTCGTTCCAGCCGAGCGTGACGGTATCGCCCTCGGCCACCGGTCGCCGGTCGGCGGCATTGGCCGTGAGGCGGACGAGAAGCGGTTTCGGCGACAAAGGGGTTGCGACGTGAAGCTGCAGATCGAGCCCGTGATAGGCCCGCGCCGTGACGCGACCCTCGACCGTTCGGTCGGCACTGTCGGGGAAGAGGTGGATGCGTTCCGGGCGGACAGCCAGCGTGCGGCCGCCGTCTTCGATAAAGTTCATCACGCCGATGAAATCGGCGGCAAAGCGGTTCGCGGGGTGTTCGTAGACCTCGTGCGGGGTGCCGCATTGCAACAACCGCCCGTCCTTCAGGATCGCCACCCGGTCGGCCATGACCAGCGCCTCCTCCTGATCATGGGTGACGACGATGAAGGTGATGCCGACCTCGTGCTGGAGCCGTTTGAGTTCCAGCTGCATCGCCGCGCGAAGCTTCTTGTCGAGCGCGGCGAGCGGTTCGTCGAGGAGAAGGAGCCGTGGCCGTTTTACCAGCGCGCGGGCGAGCGCTACGCGCTGCTGCTGGCCGCCTGATAGCTGGTCGGGCTTGCGCTTCGCCATTGGCGAAAGCTCAGTAATCTCCATGATCGCGCCCACACGTGCGTCGATCTCTCTCCGGGGCAGGTGCTCCATCTCCAGCCCGTAGGCGATGTTCCCCTCGACCGTCATATGCGGGAAAAGCGCGTAGCTCTGGAACATCAGGTTCACCGGTCGTCGGTTCGGCGGCACGCGCGAGATGTCCTTGCCGTCCAAAAGGATCGCACCGGCATCCGGCGTCTCGAACCCCGCAAGCATCCGCAGGAGCGTGGTTTTGCCCGACCCTGACGCACCAAGAAGCGCAAAGAACTCATTCTCCTTGATGTCGAGCGACAGTCGGTCAACCGCCGTCACGGCGCCAAAGCGTTTGGTCACGCCGTCGATGGTCAGCAACGCGGTCACGGCGCGATCACCCCCCTGTTGAGCCGTTGCGACAGTGTCAGTGCGGTCACCGAGACGATCATGACAAGCGTCGCGAGCGCGTTGATTTCGGGCGTCACGCCGAAGCGGATCATGGCAAAGATCTGCATCGGCAGTGTGGTGGAGGCGCGGCCTGCACCTGCGGTGAAGAAGGCGATGATGAATTCGTCGACCGACAGCGTGAAGGCGAGAAGCGCGCCGGCAATCACGGCGGGCAGGATCAGGGGCAGCGTCACCCGGCGGAACGTGGTGAAGGCGGATGCGCCGAGATCGGCCGAAGCCTCCGTCACCGACCAGTCGAAGCTCTTCAACCGCGCCCGCACGACGGCGGAAACGAAGGCGAGGTTGAAGACGACATGGGAAAGGATGATCGTGTGCAGCCCCATCGGCACCTTCAGGAGCGAGAAGAACGACAGAAGCGCGATGGCGAGCACGATGTCCGGAATGATCATGGGTGCGAAGACCAACGCCTCCAAGGCGCGTCCCTTCCGCCGCCGGGTTTCGATCCCGAGCGCCAGAAGCGTGCCGAGAACTGCCGCGATGGCGGTCGAGATCACCGCGACGATCAGCGTGTTGAGCGCGGCCGAGAGGATGTCGCGGTTCGCCAGCAGCGCGCCGTACCACTTGACCGAAAAGCCGGTCCAGGCGGTGGGCAGTCCGCCCTCGTTGAAGCTGAGCGCGACAAGGGTCGCGATGGGGATGTAGAGGAAGGCGAATACAGCGGTGAGCAAAGCGGCAAGGCTTCGGCGGGTTGCGGGCGAACGGTCAGCCATCGGCGCGCTCCCGCCTCTCACCCGCTCCCTTTTCAGCGACGATGGCCTGAAGCGTCAGAAGCCCCATCATGATCGCGATCAGCACCATCGAGATCGCTGCGCCGAAGGGCCAGTCGTTTGCGGTCAGGAACTGCGCGTAAATGAGGTTGCCCATCATCTGGAACCGCCCGCCGCCAAGAAGTGCGGGGGTGATGAAGTTGCCGATGGAGAGGACGAAGACGAAGACCGCGCCAGCCGCGATCCCCGGCAGGGTCATGGGCAGGATCACTCTTCGGAACGTCGAAAACGCTGACGCACCGAGATCGCGCGACGCTTCGGCCAGTTCCGGGTTCAGACGGGCGAGCGGCGCGTAGCAGGCGAGGATCACGAAGGGCAGGTAGTTGTAGACGAGCCCGGTGATCACTGCTCCTTCGGTGTAGAGCATCGAGGGCGGCTCGCCCTCGTAGCCCAGCATCCGCAAACCTTGGGTTATCAGCCCCTCGCGGTTCAGAAGCACGATCCAGGCATAGGTGCGGATCAGGTAGTTCGAC
>JBNKFC010000285.1:0-4264 GCA_050289105.1 Paracoccaceae bacterium
ATTCGCCCCCGGATTCGCGTTTCTTTCGCCGGGGACCGGCCCGGCGGAAATAAAAGAAGCCAGATTTCCGCCCCGGCGACACAATCTTGCGAATTTTCGCGGTTGACGCCCCTGTGAAGCCTGCCTAATGTCCGCCGCACAGCAGCAAAGGGAATGCGGGCGATGGCACCGATCCTCGTACTTGTAGGGATATGGCGCATGGGCCGGTAACGGTTGACCATAACGGTTCCCATGCGCCCCGGATCAGGTCCGGGGCTTTTTGTTGCACGAAGGAAGTGACACGGACGGAGTAGATCGAGATGTCGCGGCAGATGACCGGTGCGAAGATGGTGGTTCAGGCCCTGAAGGATCAGGGCGTCGAGGTGGTCTTCGGCTATCCCGGCGGCGCCGTACTTCCGATCTATGACGAGATCTTCCAGCAGAACGACATCCGCCACATCCTCGTGCGTCACGAACAGGGCGCGGTTCACATGGCGGAGGGTTATGCCCGCTCGACCGGCAAGCCGGGCGTCGTGCTCGTGACCTCGGGCCCCGGCGCGACAAATGCCGTTACAGGGCTGACCGACGCCCTGATGGATTCCATACCGCTCGTCGTGCTGACGGGGCAGGTTCCCACCTTCATGATCGGCACCGATGGCTTTCAGGAGGCCGACACGGTCGGCATCACCCGGCCCTGCACCAAGCATAACTGGCTGGTGAAGGACACCAACACGCTGGCCGAGACCATTCACCAGGCCTTCCATATCGCCACGTCGGGCCGCCCGGGCCCGGTGCTGATCGACATCCCGAAGGACGTGCAGTTCGCCACCGGCAGCTATTCCGCCCCGCGCGAGGCGCGCGTCGCCCATTACCAGCCGAAGGTGAAGGGTGATCTGGCGAAGATCACCGAACTCGTCGCACTGATGGAAAAGGCCGAACGGCCGATCTTCTACACCGGTGGCGGGGTCATCAACTCCGGCCCCGCCGCGAGCCAGCTCTTGCGTGAGCTGGCCGATGCGACGGGCTTTCCGGTGACCTCGACCCTGATGGGCCTCGGCGCCTATCCGGCGAGCGGCAAGGGCTGGATCGGCATGCTTGGGATGCACGGGCTCTATGAGGCCAACCTCGCGATGCATGGCTGCGACCTGATGATCAACCTCGGCGCCCGGTTCGACGACCGGATCACCGGCCGGCTCGCCGATTTCAGCCCGAAATCGAAGAAGGTCCATGTCGATATCGACCCCTCCTCGATCAACAAGGTAATCCATGTCGACCTGCCGATCGTCGGCGATGTCGGCCATGTGCTGGAAGATGTCCTGAAGGTCTGGAAGTCGCGCGGGCGCAAGGTCAACAAGGACGGCCTTGCCAAGTGGTGGGGCCAGATCGAGCAGTGGAAGCTGAAGAAGTGCCTGGGCTACAAGGGCTCCGACAAGGTGATCAAACCGCAATACGCGCTGGAGCGGCTCGAGGCGCTGACCAAGGGCCGCGACCGATATGTCACGACCGAGGTTGGCCAGCACCAGATGTGGGCGGCGCAGTTCCTTGGCTTCGAGGCGCCGAACCGCTGGATGACGTCCGGCGGCCTCGGCACGATGGGCTACGGTTTCCCGGCCTCGATCGGGGTGCAGATCGCCCATCCCGACGCGCTGGTCATCAATGTGGCGGGCGAGGCGTCGTGGCTGATGAACATGCAGGAAATGGGCACCGCGACCCAGTTCCGCACGCCCGTCAAGCAGTTCATCCTGAACAACGAACGCCTCGGCATGGTTCGCCAGTGGCAGCAACTGCTGCACGGCGAGCGCTATTCGCATTCCTGGTCGGAAAGCCTGCCGGACTTCGTGAAGCTCGCCGAGGCGTTCGGCTGGAAGGGCATCAAGTGTTCGGACCCCAAGCACCTCGACGATGCGATCATGGAGATGATCGAGTACGACGGGCCGGTTCTCTTCGACTGCCTCGTCGAGAAGCACGAGAACTGCTTCCCGATGATCCCGTCCGGCAAGCCGCATAACGAGATGCTTCTGGGCGACGCCTCGACCGAGGGCGCGATCCAGGCCGGTGGCGCGGTGCTTGTCTAAGGCGGAAACGGATCATAGGCCGGGCATAAGTCAGGGCGGAACATGAGCGAGCACGCGCGCGATGGCGCCAAGAGCATTTCGGCAGTCGCGGCGATCGGGCTTCTCGCGCTCGGCGCGTTCTCGTTCGGGCTCTATTCCGGGGCGACGAACGGGCCGGCCTACCGGGCGGTCGTGTCGTTTCTCGACACAGCGCGGCTCGCCGCCGTCGAGTTGCCGAACGTCACCGGAGCCGCGCCCGTCGATTTCCTCCAGCCGGCGCGCCAGGCGGGGCAAGGCGTCACGATCAACGCCCGCAACGACAATCGGCTGATCGCGATCGCGGGGTTCTTCGACGGCCAGAACGGCATCCGGCTCATGCGGCGGGATGGCACCGTCGTCGCGTCCTGGGTGCTGCAATTCTCCCGCGATTTCCCCGAGACAGGCTATCTGGAGGATCGCGCGCCGCAGTCCGACTGGAACGTCGATCTGCACGGGCTGGCGGTGAACCCCGACGGATCCGTCGTAGTCAATTACGAATATGCCGGGCTCATCAAGCTCGATCGCTGCGGCAAGACCGAATGGACGCTCGAACATCCCACGCACCATTCGGTCGAGCGGGCTGAGGGCGGCGGTTACTGGGTGCCGGGGCTCAGGCTTCTCCACCCGGGGCGGATGGAGGACGCGTTCCCGCCCTTCACGACGATGCGCGGCACGCCCTATTTCCTCGACAACCTGATCCTGCGGGTAACGGAGGACGGCAAGATCGCCGAATCGAAGTCGGTACCACGCATCATGTATGACAACGGCATGGAGCCGCTGCTGACCGGTAATGGCATGAGCTTCTTCGCCACCGGCCGCTGGAACGACGAAATTGTGCACTTGAACAAGGTTGCCGAGCTGCCAGCGCGCATGGCCGCAGCCTTTCCCGAATTCCGCGCCGGCGATCTGCTGCTGTCGCTTCGCGAGCAGAATCTGCTTCTGGTCGTCGATCCGCGTGACTGGCGGGTGAAGTGGCATCAGGTCGGCCCATGGCGACGCCAGCACGATCCGGAGTTCACCGACGACGGCACGATCTCGGTCTTCAACAACAACATCTACCGCAATGTCCTTCTCGACCGGGACGTAAGCCCGACGGACATCCCGCGCGTCTCGGAGATCGTGCGCGTAGATCCGAAGACTGGCGCAACCGGCGTCGCCTGGGGCAACCGTCCGGGGCAGGAAATGCTGACCGTGATCCGTGGCAAGCAGGAACCGCACGAGGACGGCGGGTTCCTCGTCACAGAGTTCGAAGCGGGCCGCGCCTTCGAGACCGATGCCGCTGGCGAGATCGTTTGGGAATACATCAACCGGTATGACGAGACCCACGTCGCAGAGATCACAGAGGCGCGGTCGTATCCCGCCGCTTATTTCACCGTGTCCGACTGGTCGTGCCAGACGCCGTGAGCGGCGCGACCGAAAGCCGAAGAGGAAGGAAAAGAGATGTCCGCACTGAACATCAAGAAGGGGTCGACCAGCCATTCGGCCTATGACCTGCGCGATCCCCATGCCGAGATTGCCGGGCGCCATACGCTGACGGTGCTGACCGACAACGATCCCGGCGTCCTTGCCCGCGTGGCGGGGCTCTTCACCGGGCGCGGCTACAACATCGAAAGCCTGACCGTGGCCGAGGTCGACCACAAGGGGCACCTGTCGCGCTTCACCATCGTGACGACGGGAACGCCGACGGTGATCGAACAGATCAAGGCGCAGCTTGGCCGGATCGTGCCGGTGCACGAGGTCCATGACCTCACGGTCGAGGGCGCCTCGGTCGAGCGGGAGCTAGCGCTTTTCAAGGTGGCGGGAACCGGCGACAAGCGGGTCGAGGCGCTGCGCCTTGCCGACATCTTCCGCGCCAATGTCGTGGATTCGACCCTGGAGAGCTTCGTCTTCGAGATCACCGGGACGCCGGAAAAGATCGACGCTTTCGCCGATCTGATGCGCCCCCTCGGCCTGGCCGACGTGGCCCGGACCGGCGTTGCGGCGCTGCCGCGCGGGATCTGAGGTGACGCGGGGCCCCGGCCACGTGGTCGTGGTGGCTGGGGAAGGGGTCACGGGCGGGACCCCGCGCCGGCGGCAGGCTTGCTCAGCCGTCTGACTTGAGCGTGCCGGCCTCGCTCCACCGGTCGTCGCCACCGCAGCGGCGGCGGAGGTCCTGCTGGGCCAGCACCCACAGCCGCTCGCGGCGCTGGTTG
>JBNKFC010000286.1:0-1643 GCA_050289105.1 Paracoccaceae bacterium
CAGGCCGGCTACGACCACAGCTACTTCTTCGTCTCGACCTTCATGGCCGACCATATCGGGTTTCACGCCACGGCGCTCTTCGGATGAGCCTTTACGTCGATGCCGATGCCTGTCCGGTGAAGGAGGAATGCATCCGCGCGGCAGATCGGCTGGGGGTGCGGGTCTTCATGGTCTGCAACGGCGGTATCCGGCCCTCGGCCCATCCGCTGGTCGAAACGGTCTTCGTGACCGAAGGCCCCGACGAAGCGGACAAGTGGATCGCCGAGCGCGCGGGGCCGGGTGACGTGGTGATCACGGGGGACATTCCGCTCGCGGCGAAATGTGTCGCCGCCGGCGCGCTGGTCCTGAAGCACAACGGCGAGGCGCTGACCGAGGCAAATATCGGCAACGTGCTCGCCACCCGCGACCTGATGGCGGACCTGCGCGCCGCCGACCCGTTCCGGCAGGGCGGCGGCCGCGCGTTCTCGAAACAGGACCGATCGAGATTCTCCTCGGCCCTCGACCGGGCCTTGCGGACGGCAGGGCGATAGGATCATGTCGCGGCTGGGACAGACGGAGAGCGCCCCGCAGCCTCAGATGCGACAATGAGCGTGATCGAAGACAGTGACGGCATGGCGGCGCGGAACCGCCTCATCGGCATGCTCTGCATTGCGGGAGCGATGGTGCTGTTCTCCGTCAACGACATGGCCATCAAGTTTCTGAGTGGCGGCTATGCCCTTCATCAGGTGATCCTGATCCGGACCGTGATCGCCATGACGCTTCTGCTGACCGTCATCGTGCCCTTTCAAGGCGGCTACGCGGCCCTGCGCACGAAGCGTCTGCCGATGCACCTGTTGCGCGGCGCCTTTGTCGTCGTCGCCAACATGCTCTTCTTCATTGCCCTTGCCGCCATGCCCTTGGCGGAGGCGGTGGCGATCTCTTTCGTCAGCCCACTGCTGATAAGTATCCTGTCCGTCCTGCTCCTCGGCGAAACGGTCGGCCCGAGGCGTTGGGCCGCGATTGCCGTCGGCCTTTTTGGCGTTGCGGTCATCCTGCGGCCGGGGACGGAGGCGTTCCGTCCGGCTGCGCTTCTGCCGCTTTTCGGCGCGGGGGCCTATGCGATGCTGCATATCCTGACGCGGAAGATGGGCGGGACAGAACGTGCGACCACGCTCGCCTTCTACATCCAGCTGACCTTCATCACGGTTTCGGCGACCATGGGTCTCAGCTTCGGCGACGGACGGCTGTCGGGAACGGGGGACGCGTCGCTCGACTTCCTTCTGCGCGCTTGGATCTGGCCGGCGCGGGAAGACTGGCCGGTCTTCGCAGCCATCGGATTAACCAGCGGCTTCGGTGCGGTGCTGATCAGCCAGGCCTACCGGCTGTGCGAGGCGGCGCTCGTCGCGCCATTCGAGTATATCGCCATGCCGCTTGCCGTCATGTGGGGCGTCGTCGTCTTCGGCGACTGGCCGGATGCGGTGTCCTGGACCGGGATCACGCTGATCGTCGGTGGAGGTCTCTACACGCTCTGGCGCGAGACGAGGACACGAAAGTTGCCGCAGGCGCCGCGCGCGCGGCGCTGATACGGGGTTTCCTTTCCAGCCCCGACCGCTAGTGTCGGCCCGAAACAAGAGGCGAGGGGCGGAAATGGCGCGGACAGAGGC
>JBNKFC010000287.1:0-3014 GCA_050289105.1 Paracoccaceae bacterium
GGTGACCATCACCTCGCGCGATCCCGGCATGGCGCCGGAGGCCTATATCGAGGTCTCCGGCGGGATCTTCCGCGACATGACGATCCACGATCTCGACATGGCCCGCTTCATGCTCGGCGAAGAGGTGGCGACGGTCACGGCCACCGGCTCCCGCCTCGTGGACCCTGCCCTCATGGAGCGGTGCAACGATTACGATGTCGTCACGGTGACGCTGGCCACCCGAAGCGGCAAGCAGGCGATCATCACCAACTCGCGTCAGGCGGCCTACGGCTACGACCAGCGGGTGGAGCTCTTGGGGTCGAAGGGGATGGTGATCTCGGAAAACGCGCTGGAAAACCTCGTCAGCCGCCATTTCGCCACGGCGACCGGCATCCGCTCGGTCCTGCCGAACTTCTTCATCGAACGCTACCGCCAAGCCTTTGACACCGAGATCGACCACTTCGTCGATGCGGTCGCAAATGGCAAACCGGTGCCGGTGGGTTTCGAGGATGGGCGGCTGGCCCTGTTGCTGGCCGATGCCTGCTTCCGTTCGGTGGCCGAAGGCCGGACCGTCACCGTCAGCGAAATGGAATGACTGTCATGTATGAAAAATTCGGCCTCTTCATCGCCGGGGAATGGCGGCGCGGCAGCGGCACGGCGGACGTCCTGTCGCCGGTGACCGAAGCGGTGCTGGGCACGGTCGATACGGCGTCACCCGAAGACACGCAGAACGCGCTCGATGCCGCGGCGGCGGCCCTTGTCCCGCTGAGCGCGATGGGCGGCTTCGGCCGTGCCGACGCGCTGCACCGGATCGCCGAAGAGATGGCCGCGCGGGCGGATGAAGCTGCGCGCATGAACGCGACCGAGACGGGCAAGCCGCTGGCACAGGCTCAGCGTGAATGGGTTTTGGCGACCGACCAGTTCCGCTGGTACGCCGAAGAGGCGCGCCGCATCTACGGCCGCATCGTGGCAAGCCGCGTCCCCGGTGGCCGCTTCGAGATCACCAAGGAGCCTGTCGGCGTCGTCGGCGCATTCACCGCCTGGAACTTTCCCGCATCGCTGCCCGCGCGCAAGCTCGCGCCGGCGCTTGCGGCCGGCTGCCCGGTCGTGCTGCGCCCGTCCTCGCAGACCCCGGGCGTGGCGATGGTGTTGGTCGACTGCATCCGGGCGGGTCAGCTGCCCGCGGGTGCCGTCAACCTCGTCATTGGGTCGACGGCCGATACCTACGGCCCGATCATGGCCGATCCGCGCGTGCGCAAGGTCTCGCTCACCGGATCGACCCGCGTCGGCCAGCAGATGATCCGCGACGCCGCAGCGACGGTGAAGAAGGTCTCGATGGAACTGGGCGGTAACGCGCCGCTCATCGTCTATGACGACGCCGATCTCGACATGGCGCTGGACGTTGCCGTCCCGACGAAGTTCGCCAATGCCGGTCAGGTCTGCGTGACGCCGGACCGCTTCTTCATCCACGACAGCCTTCACGACCGCTTCGTCGACGGCTTCGTCGCGCGCGCCGCGAAGATGAGGCTGGGGGACGGGCTGGACCCGGCGACCGGCATGGGCCCGCTGATCAACAAGGGGCGCCTGCAGGAGGTCGACGCCATCGTGCAGGACGCGGTCGCGGCGGGCGCCAAGGTCGCACTGGGAGGAAAACGCGCAGCCGGGTTCAACGCGGGCCATTTCTACGAGCCGACGGTGCTGACGGATGTAACCGACGACATGCGCGTCTTTGCGGACGAGAATTTCGGCCCGATTGCGGCCATCACCCGCTTCCACACGGAAGACGAGGTCTTGGCGCGCGCCAATGCCTCGCCTATGGGGCTCTCGGCCTATGCCTTCACCCGCTCGCCCGACCGCGCCCGGCGGACGGTCGCCGCGCTCAAGTCGGGCATGGTCGGGATCAACAGCTTCGCCCTTGCCGCCTCAGAGGCGCCGTTCGGGGGCACGAACCATTCCGGCCTCGGGCGCGAGGGCGGATCGGAAGGGATCGAGGATTACCTCGACACCAAGCTCGCGCAGATCGTGTTCTGAGGAGGAAGCGATGATCAAGAACAAGGTCAAGGCGCTCTGGGCGGAGGGCAAGCCCGTCCTGCATGGCTGGCTGTCCATCGGCAACCCGTTCACGGCAGAGATCATGGCCGCCCAGGGCTATGACGCGATCTCGATCGATGTGCAGCACGGGGCGCTCGACTATTCGTCGGTGCTGCCGATGTTCCAGGCCATGCGCGCCTCGGGCGTCGTGCTGGGCGCGCGCGTCCCTTGGCTCGACCCGGCCATCATCATGAAGGTTCTCGATGCCGGCGCGCTGAACGTGATCTGCCCGATGGTCAATACCGCCGAACAGGCCGAACGGTTCGTCAGCTACGTCCGCTATCCGCCGCTCGGCCAGCGCAGTTTCGGCCCGACCCGGGCGGCGCTCGCACTCGGCGACGGCATCGCGGCCGAGGCCAACGACCAGATCGTCGCGCTGGCGATGATCGAGACGGCCGAGGCCATGGAAAACCTTGAGGAGATCGCCGCGACACCTGGGCTCGACGGGCTCTATATCGGGCCTGCCGACCTGACCCTTGCCCTCCACGAAGGCCGTCTCGCGCCCGGTTTCGACCGTGAGGAGCCTGACATGATCGACGCGATCAAGAAGATCCTTTCGGTCGCCAAGGCGAACGGCAAACGCGCGGCATTGCACTGCGGAACACCGGAATATGCCGCCCGCGCGATCGGCTGGGGGTTCGACATGTGCACCGTCTCCGGCGACTCGCGCCTTCTGGCCGGAGCCGCCGCCGCGAGCGTGAAGACATTCCGTGAGCTGACGAGCGATCCCAAGGCGGCGGGACAGGCCGACAAGGGAGGATACTGATGCCGCATGTGCTCGTCGCAGGCAAGATGCACCAATCCGGCCTCGCGCTTCTCGACGCCGCGCCGGGCCTGACCGTCCGCTACATCGAGGAAATCTCCGAACCGAGCTACGCGCCCTATATTCACGAGGCCGACGCGCTCTTGATCCGCACCCAGCCCTTGACCGCGCCAACCGTGGC
>JBNKFC010000288.1:0-7403 GCA_050289105.1 Paracoccaceae bacterium
AAGCTCGCGGCGGAGTATGGCGCGGCTACGGAAGACAACAATGTCAGCGGGCTGATCGAGGCCGCCAACGGCGCGCGCAAGCTTCTCGAAACGCAGCCCGACAACCTGTTGCTCAGGCGGGTGGTCATCGACGACTTGATCCGCGGGCAGAACTATGACGACGCGCTGGCGGCACTGAATTCCGCGATCGACCTCGTTCCGGACGACCGCGCGTTCCACGCCCAGCGCCTGTCGGTGCATGCGGCCCTCGGCGATGACGCCGCCGTCGAGCGGGGCCTGCTCGACATGGTCGCACGCTTCCCGGATTCGCCCGAGATGGGCCAGGCCCTGGTGCGCTGGTACGTGTCGCGCAACGAGACCGACAAGGCCGAGGCCTATTTGCGGAGGAAAACCGCATCGGACAGTTCGGACCAGACGCCGGTCCTGGATCTCGTAAGGTTCCTTGCCGAGCAACGGGGCCCGGAAGCCGCGGTGAAGGAGTTGGAGCGCGTGATCGCTTCCGGTAGCGATTCCCCGGTCTTCCGCGCGGCCAGGGCCGGCTTCATCTTCGATCTCGGCAAGCGCGACGAAGCGATCGCCGAAATGCAGGGCATCCTGAAATCCGCCGAGCCGTCGGAAGAAACCCGGCGCAGCAAGGTCGGCCTCGCGCGGATGCTGACCATCAACGGCAATGCCGTCGGCGCACGCGCGCTGGTGGAAGAGGTGCTGATCGAGGATGCAGGCGATACCGAAGCCCTAAAGCTCAAGGCAGGCTGGCTGATCCTCGACGACCAGGTTGGCGAGGCGGTGGCGATCCTGCGCCGGGCCTATGACCAGAACCCGCGCGACGCCTCGATCCTCACGCTCATGGCGCAGGCTTACGAACGCGACGGCAATCGCGATCTGATGCGTGAGACGCTGTCGCTCGCGGTCTCGGCCTCGAACCGGGCGCCCGAGGAATCGCTGCGCTACGCCCAGTTGCTCGCGTCCGAGAACAAGCTTCTGCCGGCCGAAGGCGTGCTGATCGACGCCCTCAGGATCGCGCCCGGGACCACGTCGCTCCTGATTCCGCTCGGCCAGATCTACGTCCAGGTTCAGGACTGGCCGCGCGCCACGACGGTCGCGACCGAACTGGAAACGCATGAGGACCCGGCGGCGCGGTCGGCGGCACAGGCGCTGCGCGCGGCAATCCTGTCGGGCCAGCAGAACACCGATCAGGCCATCGGTTACCTTCAGGGCCTCGTCGATCAGGGGGCCGGCGGGCTCGACGCCAAGGTCGCCATTCTGCGCGCCCATCTCGCCGGCGGCCGGAACCAACAGGCTTTGGCCTATTCGGCAAGCCTTCTGGCCGAAAACCCCGACGATCCCGATCTGCAATTCATCGATGCGTCGGTGCGTGCGCTATCCGGTCAGGCCGCGGCGGCCGAAACCGTCTATCGCGAGCTGATCACGCAGGACAAGACCCGGCTCCCGGTCTGGATGGCGCTGGCGCGTCTCGTGGTCAGCGATCCGGCCCGCATCCAGGAAGCGTCAAACCTTGTTGACGAGGCGCTGGTCGCCCTGCCGGACTCGGCCGAACTGAGATGGGCCAAGGCGGGCTTCCTCGAGCGTGCGGGCGACATCGACGGCGCCATCGCGATCTACGAGGGGCTCTACCAGGAAAACAGCGCCAACCCGGTCATCGCCAACAACCTGGCGAGCCTTCTGTCCACCTATCGCAGCGATCCCGACAGCCTCGCGCGGGCCGAGGTGATCGCCCGCCGCCTGCGCGACAGCACGGTCGCTCCCTACCAGGACACCTATGGCTGGATCGCCTACCAGCGCGGCAACTACGACGACGCGGTGAAGGAGCTGGAGAAGGCGGTTGCGGGCCTCGGAGAGGACCCGATGGTGCGGTACCATCTGGCGATGACCTACCTCGCCCTCGACCGCAAGCCCGAAGCTCTGGCCCAGTTCCGTGAGGTCCTGGCGCGGGCCGGAGCCGACGATTCGCGGGATTTCCTCAAAGCCGCCAAGACCGAAGCCGACCGGCTGGCGGCCGAAGGCGTAACGTCCGGAACCGACTAGGCCGCCTGTTGCCTCTAGGGCACTTTGGATGGGCAACCGCCCCGATCGGATGAGCTTCGCAAGTTAACGTTTTGATTCAGTGCCGATACACCTTACTCTTGGCTCGATTCGAATGTGATTGGGGATCCGAAATGATTAGAGCCCTGGCGGGCCTCCTTCTGGCCGTTCTTCTTGTACCGGCGGCGTGGGCGCAAGGCTCCTACCGCATCCAGCCGGGCGACGTGTTGCAGATGGAGGTTCTGGAAGACCCGAGTCTCAACCGCAGCCTGCTGGTCCTGCCCGATGGCAGCGTGAGCCTTCCGCTCGTCGGCACCGTGCGCGCGACCGGCAACAGCGTGGAAAGCCTGCGCAACGCGATCTCGTCCGCATTGGCGCCGAACTTCGCCGCGCCCCCGACCGTGTTCCTTTCGGTGGGCCAGCTCAACCCGGTCACCTCGGCGGTCAACAATGCCGCGGCACAGGCGGCGGCGGCCAATGTCGGCACGTATGGCACGGTTGCCGTCTACGCCCTGGGCGAAGTCACCAATCAGGGCCGCGTCGACGTCAAGGCGGGTACGACGCTTCTTCAGTTCCTCGCGGAAAGCGGCGGTCTGACGCGCTTCGCGGCGACTAAGCGCATCCAGCTGCGTCGCCCCGACGCGAAGACGGGAACCGAGACGGTGTATAAATACAACTTCAAAGCCGTTCAGGCGGGTGCCAAAGCGCCGGTTATCGTGTTGCGCGACGGTGACGTGATCGTGGTGCCGGAGCGCAAACTCTTCGAATAAAAGGCGGACAAGGTGGGGACGAGCAGCAAAACGATCGCGGTAATCGCGACAATCTCGACAATCTGGCCCAACGTCGCGCTCCCTCAGGGGAGCGCCGGCACAACTGCGGTCGGCACTGCGGCGACAACGACGACGACCACGGGCGCCGCAACGACCGGCACCGCCGCGACGACGGCGGCCGCACCGGTGCAGGGCGGGCTTCAGGTCGATATCGGCATCACGTCCACGATGACGATCGACGACAATTTCCAGCTGCAGCCGACAAGCAGCGGAACTTCGACGATCTGGGACAACCGGCTGAATTTCGATCTCAGCAGCATCACCGGGGTTCAGGACTTCAACCTGACCGGATCCGGCGTATTCCGCTTTGCCGACATCCCCGGCCGTTCGATCTCCGGTTTCGAGGATCCCACGCTGCGGCTCAGATACCGGCTCGACGGCGTGAACAGCCAACTCACGCTCACCGGTCGCTTCCGCCATGTCGACCGCGAATTCCTCGATCCCTTCCAGATCGAGCAGGAAGAAACCAACGCCAACGGCTTCTACGCCGGCGGCGGCACGGTAACGTTCAAGAACGCGAGCCTCAACTGGGTCACCGGCATCAACGACCCGCTGACCTTCTCGCTCGGCCTGTCGCACGACGAAAAGGACTATGATGCGGCGGCGATCGCTTCCAATGCACGGCTCTTCGACACCGAGTCCGACAGCGTCAACGCCAACGTGTCGATGAAACTCTCGCCGCTCACCAGCCTGCGCTTCGGTGCCGGGCTGACCGACTACAGCGCGCAGGACACGGTGCTGACGCAACGGACGACGACCGACTACACCATTGGCGTCGTGCAGGACATCAACCCGGTACTCGTTCTCGATGCCCAGGTCGGCTACACCGAGGTCGAGACCGATACGACCCTCGGTTCCACACGGCGCGACGGCGCGACCGGCGCCGTGAAGCTGACGCAGACCCTGCCGAACGGTTCGGCCTTCGGTTCGCTCGACTCGACGCTCAACCAGAACGGCACGCGCACGACCTTGCGCTTCGGTCGGGACCTGCAACTGCCGCTCGGCAATTTCTCCGCGTCGCTAGGCGGAACGAAGACGCCCAGCGGCGACACCCATGTGGTGGCCACCCTCGCCTATAGCCGCCAGCTCAAGTCGTCCGACATTTCGGTCGCGCTGAACCGGTCGGTGTCGACCAACAGCCTGAACGAGGATGTCCTCGATACCCGCTTGACGGTGGGCTACGGCTACGAGATCGACAACAATTCGCGCCTGAATCTCGCGCTGAACTGGGGCCGGTCGGAAAGCGCGGGCATTGGCGCCGCGCCGACGATCGACCGGACCTCGCTCAGGGCGTCCTATTCGCGCGACCTGACGCAGGACTGGGCTCTGACGGGTGGGGTGCAACTTCGGCACCGCTCCGATTCCACGATCGCTGGCGACGCACAGTCGAACTCCGTCTTCCTGACGCTGGACCGGACCTTCAGCTACCGGCCGTGATGAATGGACCGCAAGGCGGGCCAATTGGACACCAGCGGGCAACACCTGGACATACAATGCGCGCATCCGTGATCGACGGATGCGGGAATCTGGTCGCACGGCGACGAACTTTCCCTTAAGTTCAAGAACGTTGCAGAGGGTCGGCCGGCAGAGATCAGATGACGCAATCCACCATTCGCGAGCGGACCCCGGCCGTATCCGTCGGCTCGGTCAATCCCGCGGGACTTGGCCTCTTCGTCCTGCTACTTGCCGCGTCGGTGCCGATCTTCTGGATCGGCTTCGTCTCGCTCGCCCAAGCGTGGTCCACAGCGGAATACAGCCATGGGCCGCTCATCCCACTGATCTCGCTCTACCTCTTCCTGCGCGAGCAGCGCCGGATGCCGCCGCCCGCGGCCGGCGCAAGGCTGCGCTGGCCCGGCCTCGTCGTCATCGCGGCCGCTCTCGCCCTCGCCGCTCTCGGCAACCTGATGCGGGTGCCCGACATTGTCACCTATGCCTTCATCTTCTGGGTCAGCGGCGTCGTGCTGACGATCTTCGGCTGGGATCGCGGACGCCGGCACCAGTTGCCGGTCTTCCACCTGATCTTCATGCTGCCCCTGCCGCAGATGCTCTACTGGAAGCTCACGATCTTCCTGCAATGGGTATCGTCCGCGCTCGGCGTCTGGTTCGTTAGCCTTGCCGGCGTCGCGGTCTACCTCGAAGGCAACGTGATCGACCTCGGCATCTACAAGCTCCAGGTGGCCGAAGCCTGTTCCGGCCTGCGCTACCTCTTCCCGATCCTCAGCTTCTCCTACCTCTTCGCGATCCTCTATCGTGGCCCGCTCTGGCACAAGCTAGTGCTCCTGCTCTCGGCCGCGCCGCTCACGGTGCTCATGAACTCGGTCCGCATCGGCATCATCGGCGTCCTCGTCGACCGCTACGGGATCGAGCAGGCCGAAGGGTTTCTGCATTTCTTCGAAGGCTGGGTGATCTTCCTGATCTGCGTGGCGATCCTGTTCGGCATGGCCATGACGCTGCAGCGCCTGGCGCCGAATCCGATGCCGCTGGCCGAGGCGATCGACCTCGACTTCGAGGGCTTCGGCGGCATTTTCGCCCGGATCTTCTCGGTCCGGGCCGCACCGGCGCTGGCCCTTGCGGTGCTCTTGACCGGCGCAGTCTCCACCGCCTGGCACACATTGCCCGCACCAGAGGCCGTGGCCCCTGCGCGTGATCCCCTGCTCCTTTTCCCGCGCAACATCGCGGACTGGCAGAGCTACACCGTCGATCTGGAACCCAACGTCGAACGAGTCCTTGCCGCCGACGATTACCTCAACGCCTTCTTCCAGAAGCCCGGCGAGAAAAGCGTCGTCAGCTTCTTCGTCGCCTACTACGCCAAGCAGACGGAAGGCCAAGGGATCCATTCGCCCGAGGTCTGCCTGCCGACCGGCGGTTGGGAAGTCTTTTCGCTCGACGAAGTGCCGCTCGACATGAGCGCGCAGGGCTATGGCACGTTCCGGGCGAACCGGGCGGTGATCCAGAAGGGCCTGTCGAAGCAGTTGGTCTATTACTGGTTCGAGGGGCGCGGCAAACGGGTCGCCAACGATTTCCGGGCAAAGCTGAGCGTGCTGACCGACAGCCTGACGCTCGGCCGCACCGACGGCGCGTTGGTGCGCTACGTCACCCCGATCGAGGCGGGCGAGACGGAGGCGGAGGCCGAGGAGCGGCTGATGCGCTTCATGGCCCTCAGCCTCGCGGACCTGCCGCGCTACGTGCCGTTCTGATCGCGATGCCGGCCGCCTTCGAACCTTCTCATTCCGCCGTCAGGACGCCCGCATGACGCCGCCGGCAGAGGGTGATGCCGGGCTCTCCCGCATTCCACGCGTCGCCTGGGCGATCGTGGTCCTGTCGGTCTTGCCGGAACTCGTCTTTCTCGGCTCCGATCTGGGGCTCTGGGGGCGTCCCTGGTGGCGGACGGTCACTTATGAATATGCCGGCTTCTGGACCGGACTCCTCGGCAACTGGCGCCCGAATTACGCGCTCCAACCCGTCCTGATGTTCGTCAGTTACGGGTTTCTCCACGCCGGCCTTTGGCATCTGGCGCTGAACATGACGACCCTGCTCGCGCTGACGCCGCCGTTGGTGGCCCGGATCGGCGCGGGGCGCTTCGTGGTGCTCTATGCCCTCTCGCTCCTTGGCGGGGCGCTTGGCTTCGCCGCCCTGTCGACGGCGACCGCGCCGATGGTCGGCGCGTCGGGGGCGCTCTTCGGCCTTGCCGGCGCGTTGATGTCTCTGGAATTCCGGCGCCGCATCGACGACGGGCTACCGGTCGCGCCGCTGGCCGGCGCTGCCATCGCGCTCGCCCTTGGAAACGCTTTGATCTGGTGGGCGACGGACGGACGGCTGGCCTGGGAAACCCATCTCGGCGGGTTTCTCACCGGCTGGACGTTCATCCTGACGATGCCCGACCGGCGCCCGAACCACTCCTAGGCTGATATCTTTCCGGAACCCAGGAAGCGCCCTCAGCCGCGCCCGATCCTTGCGAAAACCCGGTCATAGGCCGCGAGGAGATGCGGCACGGAATGCGCCCAGCTCAACCGCTCCATGACCCGCTCCCGGCCGATCTTGCCCATCTCTTCGCGCCGCTCCGGCGCATCCATCAATTCGGCCACCTTCGCAGCGAAATCCTTCGGATCGTTGGCGGCCGCGTAGAGCGACGCCTCCCCGGCCGAGGCGCGCCCCTCCTTCAGGTCGAACTGCACCACCGGCTTTTCAAGCGTCATGTATTCCATGACCTTGTTCATCGTCGAGATGTCGTTCATCGCGTTCTTCGGGTCGGGGCTGACGCCGATATCGCACGAATTCAGCGCGCGGAGCAGGTCGTCTCCGTAAAGCGGACCGGTGAAGGTGAAATGGTGCGACAAGCCACGCCGCGCCACGTCGGCCTCTACGTTCGGCAATTCCGGCCCGAATCCCACGATCAGGAAATGCACGTCGCTGCGCCCCATGTCGCGGATCAGATGGTCGGCCGCAGCGACCAGAAGGTCCATGCCCTCCTGCTGGCCGATCACGCCGACATAGCCAAGGACGGTTCCCGCGCCCTTGCGCATCGCCGGA
>JBNKFC010000289.1:0-6593 GCA_050289105.1 Paracoccaceae bacterium
CTGACCGTCACCGCCGTCGCCGAGGGCCGCGACGCGGCCGAGGACATTCATGCCAACCTGTCCTGAAGGGAGGGACCCATGGCATACCTTGACGCAGTGGTCATCGCGGTTCCGAAGCAGAACCGCGATGCCTTTCTGAAAGAGGCGGGCGACCTCGCCCCGCTGTTCCTGGAATGCGGCGCGGACGGTGTCCTGGACGGTTGGGGTGCTGACGTGCCCGAAGGCAATCTGACGTCGTTTCCCAAGGCGGTTCACCTGAAGGAGGATGAGTCCGTCGCCGTCGGCTACGTTCTCTGGCCCTCCAAAGAGATACGCGACGAAGGGTGGGACAGGGCGCTCGCCGATCCCCGGATGCCCCAGCCGCCGTCCCGGATCTATGACGGAAAACGCATGTTCTTTGGCGGATTCGACGTAATTCAGCACAAGCGGAAGGAGGCCTGAGACATGGCGAACCTGACCACGACCTTCATTGGTATCAAGTCGCCCAACCCGTTCTGGCTGGCCTCCGCGCCGCCGACGGACAAGGAATACAACGTCCGCCGCGCCTACGAGGCGGGGTGGGGAGGGGTCGTCTGGAAGACGCTCGGTTCCGAAGGCCCCCCGATCGTCAACGTCAATGGCCCGCGTTACGGCGCGATCTGGGGGGCGGACCGGCGACTCCTCGGGCTCAACAATATCGAGCTGATCACAGACCGGCCGCTTGAGGTGAACCTGCGCGAAATCAAGTCGGTCAAGCGTGACTATCCCGACCGGGCGCTGGTCATCAGCCTTATGGTGCCGTGCGACGAGGAAAGCTGGAAAGCGATCCTGAAGGCGATCGAAGACACTGAGGCCGACGGGGTGGAACTCAACTTCGGCTGTCCCCACGGGATGAGCGAGCGGGGCATGGGCTCTGCCGTCGGCCAAGTCCCGGAATATATCGAGATGGTGACGCGCTGGGTGAAGCAGCATTCCCGCATGCCCTGCATCGTGAAGCTGACGCCAAACATCACCGATGTCCGAAAGCCCGCCGAGGCCGCGAAGCGCGGCGGCGCGGATGCGGTGAGCCTCATCAACACGATCAACTCGATCACCTCCGTCAACCTCGACACGTTCAGCCCCGAGCCTTCGATCGACGGCAAGGGCGCGCATGGCGGCTATTGCGGCCCGGCCGTGAAGCCGATCGCGCTCAGCATGGTTTCGGAGATCGCCCGCGCCGAGGCGACGCGGGGAATGCCGATCTCCGGCATCGGCGGGGTCACGACCTGGCGCGATGCGGCGGAGTTCATGGCGCTTGGCGCGGGCAACGTGCAGGTCTGCACGGCGGCGATGACCTATGGCTTCAAGGTCGTGCAGGAGATGATCTCGGGTCTTTCCCAATACATGGACGAGAAGGGTTTCACGTCGACCGCCGATCTGGTCGGCCGCGCTGTGCCGAATGTCACGGACTGGAACCAGCTCAATCTCAACTACGTCACGAAGGCCCAGATCGATCAGGACCTCTGCATCAAATGCGGGCGCTGCTACGCGGCTTGCGAGGACACGTCGCATCAGGCCATTGCGATGGGCGAGGGCCGCATCTTCACCGTGAAGGACGAGGAATGCGTGGCCTGCAACCTCTGCATCGACGTCTGCCCGGTCGAGAACTGCATCACGATGCGGCAGCTGGCCAAGGGTGAGGTCGACCCGCGGACCGGCAAGACGGTCGGCGACTATGCCAATTGGACGACACATCCGAACAACCCGATGTCGCAGGCGGCCGAATAGGCCGTTGGCTCACTCCTTGGTGTGTTGACAGCGGGATCTCCCGCGTGGTCCCCTCTTCCCGCGCCGGCTTCTCCCGGCCGGCGCGGGACGAGCAGGGACCCGGTGTTGAAGCTCTACGTTCTCATGGCGCTTGTCGGCTTCGCGTTGCCTGCGGATGCGGCCGAGTGGAACTTGCGGCCTGGAGACGAACCGTTCTCACCCTCCGCGCTCGCCGCCTTCTTCGCCTCGACGGAGATCCAGTTCTACGATGGAGGCCGGTCGGAATACGGCCCGGGCGAGGCTTACGCCTATGTCTATTCCAACGAGGACAGGGCCGAGGGGCGCTTCCGAATCGAGGATGACGGCTCAGTCTGCGTCGATTTCGTCAACGGATTTTCACGCTGCGATCTCTATGTCCGCAACGGGACACGGGTCATCCTGATTGACGAAAAGGGCGACCGGTTTCCCCTCAAGAACGCGGGCTGACCTGGGCGCCTTTCGGGTTCGGGGTCCGCTCAGGGGGCAAGAAGCTTGCGAAACAGCGTCTCGAGGAATCCGTCCGCCTCGGCATAGGGATCGTGGCCGGGGCCGAGGACGGCACGGACCTGGACATCGAAATCGGCGTAGTGCTGGGTCAGCGCCCAGATCGAGAAGATCAGGTGATGCGGCGGCAGGTCGGCGATACGGCCTTCCTTCGCCCACTGGCTCAGAACGGTCGCCTTCTCGTCGACGAGCGATTTCAGCTCGCCCTCCAGAACCTCCATGACACGCGGCGCGCCTTGCAGGATCTCGTTCGCGAAAAGGCGGCTCTCGCGTGGATAGTCGCGGCTAAGTTCCAGCTTTCTTCGGACATAGGCGAGGATTTCCTCCACCGGATCGCCGCCCGCGTCGAGGGCGCGCAAGGGGTCGAGCCAGGTATCCATCAGGCCCGACAGCAACTCCACATGGATCGCTTCCTTCGACGCGAAGTAGTAGAGCAGGTTTGGCTTCGACAGCCCCGCGACTTCGGCGATCTGGTCGACCGTCGCGCCGCGAAAGCCGTACTGGGAAAATACTTCTAGCGCCGCCTCGAGGATGGTCTGGCGGTTCTTCTGCTGTATCCGCGTCAGCGGCCGTTCGGCCGGCTGCCCGTCCTCCACGAGAGACCTCCCATCGGTTTCCTTTTCTGCTAGCCTGTTCCCGACCAGATGGTCAAACAACAATTCCCACCCGGCGCCGGCAGGGGACGTGCCCGCAAGCGAATGCGAGAGGCAAAGGCGCTGAAAACAAACTGAAAAGCCTGACATCTTCGTCCGGCTTCAAGCAGCGGAGACACCATGCGGCCGACCTGCACTGCAACCAAATCGATCGACACCCCCCGCGTCCGTGCGACGCGGTTCGATTTCGCCGCCGGTGCGGAGACCGGCTGGCATGTCCACGGCGCGGACTACGTGATCGTCGCCGTCACCGATTGCGACATGCTGATCGAGGAACCGGGAGGAGCGACGCGGCGGGTCATGGTGCCTGCCGGCACCAGCTATGCGCGCACCGCCGGGGTGGAGCACAACGTCGTCAATGCCGGCTCCTTGGCGATGACCTTCGTCGAAGTCGAGCTTCTCTGACGCGGCTCGCCCATGGGGATCTGGATCGCCGGTTTCGTCATGCGATACATGAAATAGGCGCGGCGTCCGTCGACGAAGTCGCGGTAGATCCACGAATCCCGCGTTCCCGCCCACAGCCGGGCGAAGCGCCTTGTTCCGATGGGAAAGCGGGCCCGGATTTCGCGCACGCGCCGGTCGTGATCAAGGTCGAGGCCGCGCCGGATGTTCTCGGTGATGTCGGTAACGCTGCGGTCGGGGAAGCCGGCCCTGGCTAGCTCGGCACCGATCCGCGCGCGCTCGGCCTCCGGCGCCATCTTCGGTGGGGTGAAGTCGGTGTAAAGGAACTGACCTCCAGGCTTCAGCACACGGAAGACCTCTGCGAAGAAAGCTTCCCGGTCGGGATAGCAGTGCGAGCTTTCGACATTCAGGACCGCATCGAATTCCCCCGCGCCGAAAGGCAGGGCCATCGCGTTGCCAAGCCGGAAGCGAAGCCCCGCCACGCCCGCATGGACCCGCTCGCAAAAGGCGATGGCTTGCGCGGCAAGGTCGCAGCCGACGGTTTCGGCAGGGCCAAGATAGCGGTGCACGTAGGACGCCCCGCCACCCCGGCCCGACCCCACGTCGAGGACCCGCCGCCCGCGCAGATCGGCCTGGCTCGCGACGGCGTGGTAGAGATGCGCGCAGTAGCGCTCGGTTTCGTCCTCCGCCCGCAGCCGCGGCGCTTCCGCGGCAGAGTCGAAATCGAAACCGTAGTTCATGAACCGGACATCCGTGGCGTTGCGGAACTGCCACCCGATGATTTCATACATGAGCTTGGCGCGCGGGCCGTGAAAGACCTGACGCTCACTCAGGTTAATGTTCGTAATTCGCAAGGCACTCACTGTCCGTGGGTTCGGTTTTTCCTCACGATTGGGGTAACTGACGCATACGTCAACGTGTTCTTTTGTTGGCTCGGTCAAGGCTTGCGGGATCATTGTGGAGCGCGCGCACCTTGCGCCGGCCGGGCGCACGCCCCCCGCAGTTCGGTGTGATTTGGGAAAAAACGCGGTGGCGTTCCGGTCGGGGGATGGTCATGCGCCCTACGCGCCGACGGCACCAATCCCCCGCAGGATGACCGCCCGCACACTCTCCTTCGCCGCCTTCCATTGCCGGTCACTCAGCGGCCGGCCGCCGTTCAGCGTTTCGATCTGATGGCCGAAATCGGCATAGTGCTGCGTCGTTGCCCAGAGCATGTAGAGCAGATGGCGCGGGTCCACCGGGGCCATCTTGCCCTCGTCGATCCATCGCTGAATCACCTTGATGCGGCCATCGGTCCATTCCCGGAGCGTGGTTTCGAGGTAATCCTGGATCACCGGCGCGCCGTGCATCACCTCGGACGCCCAGACCTTCGAGCCGAAGGGATGCCGGCGCGAGATCTCCATCTTCGCGTCGATATAGGCGCCAATCCCCTCGACCGGACCGGGCGCGTTGTCGAAGACGTCGGCCGCATGCAGCCAGATTTCGAAGATCTGCTGCACGACCTTGCGGTAGAGGTCTTCCTTGGTGGCGAAATAGTAGTGCAGGTTGGCCTTCGGCAGCCCCGCCATGTCTGCGATGAGCTGCATCGTGGCGCCGCCGAAGCCTGCCTCGGCGAACACTTTTTCGGCAGCCTCCAGGATCACCCGCTCGTTTTCCCGGCGGATCGCGTTTCGTTTCGAGATGCGGATGGGTTCGGCCATGCGCCCCTAGATTATCGTTGACCGGTTGGTCAGGTTGTGGTGCTCTCAACCCTGACCATACGGTCAGAAAACGAGTCGTCGCAAGGGGCTAGAAGACCCCGGGGACGAGACCGACAGGAGGACGACATGCCCGCACCCGGAGAGAACCTCAGGATCAATTCCGCACGCCTGTGGGACAGCCTCATGGAGATGGCCAAGATCGGTCCCGGCGTGGCCGGAGGCAACAACCGCCAGACGCTGACCGATGACGACGCGAAGGGGCGGGAGCTTTTCAAGACGTGGTGCGAAGCCGCCGGTATGACGATGGGCGTCGACCAGATGGGCACGATGTTCGCGACGCGGGCGGGCGAGGACCCGGACGCGCTGCCGGTCTACATGGGCTCGCATCTCGACACCCAGCCGACGGGCGGCAAATACGACGGGGTTCTCGGTGTCCTCGGCGCCTTGGAGGCGGTCCGCACGATGAACGACCTCGGCGTGAAGACGAAGCACCCGATCGTCGTGGTGAACTGGACCAACGAGGAGGGGACGCGCTTTGCCCCCGCCATGCTCGCCTCGGGCGTCTTCGCCGGGATGCACGAGCAGGACTGGGCCTATGCGCGCAAGGACGCCGACGGCAAGGCCTTCGGCGACGAGCTGAAACGCATTGGCTGGGTCGGCGAGGAAAAGGTCGGCACCCGCAAGATGCACGCGCTTTTCGAGCTGCATATCGAACAGGGCCCGATTTTGGAGGCCGAGGGCAAGGATATCGGCGTCGTGACCCACGGGCAGGGCCTCTGGTGGCTGGAAGTGCGGCTGACGGGGAAGGACGCCCATACCGGATCGACGCCGATGCACATGCGGGTCAATGCCGGGCTCGGCATGGCGCGGATCACCGAGGCGGTGCACGAGATCGCGATGGCGCACCAGCCAAACGCGGTGGGGGCGGTCGGGCAGGCGAATGTCTACCCGAATTCGCGGAACGTCATTCCGGGGAAGGCGGTCTTCACCATCGACATCCGCTCGCCCGACATCGCGAAGCTGACCTCGATGCGGGACCAGATCGAGCATGCGGCCCAGCAGATCGCCCGCGACCTCGGCCTCGGGATCGAGATCGAGCCGACCGGGCACTTCGATCCGGTCACCTTCGATCCCGGCTGCGTTGAGGCCGTGCGTTCGGCGGCGGAGCGGCTCGGCTATTCCCACATGAACATCGTCTCGGGCGCCGGCCATGACGCCTGCTGGATCAACCGCGTGGCGCCGACCGCGATGATCATGTGTCCCTGCGTGGATGGCCTGAGCCACAACGAGGCCGAGGAGATTTCGCCTGAGTGGGCGGCGGCGGGGACGGATGTGCTGTTGCACGCGGTGCTGGAGACTGCGGAGGTCGTGGGGTGATCGGTGATGGTGAGCGACGGACTGCTTCGTTCGCTGGCAAGGTCGCCATCGTGAGTGGTTTTGGTGGTGCCTTTCTAGGCTTCGATGCAGGGTTCGACGAGTGGGGTCTCGGAGGAGGAATCCTATTCGGGCTTATCGGCTTGGCGCTGCTAATGGTAGTCGGCTTTTTTCTTGGCCTCGGCGTCGGATCGTT
>JBNKFC010000290.1:0-7349 GCA_050289105.1 Paracoccaceae bacterium
GGATCGCCGGGATGCGGGGCTATCCCAGCATGGTGTTCAGCGACAACGAGACGGAGCTGACGTCGAACGCGATCCTGACGTGGCAGCAGGACCGGAAGGTCGAATGGCATTACATCGCGCGGGGAAAGCCCATGCAGAACTGCTTCGTCGACAGCTTCAACGGCCGCCTGAGGGGCGAATGCCTCAATGAGCACATGTTCTCCAGTCTGCGCCATGCCCGCCAGTTGATCGCGGTATGGCGCGACGACTACAATCACCACCGCCCGCACACGAGCCTCGACGGGCTCACGCCGCGGGAATTCCTCAACCGGTCAGCAAAGGACCAAACCCTGAACAGAACTAAATTCTGAACGAGGACATTCCGGGGAGCAGGTCAATCCTTATCTACTGGGCCAACTGGCGATCGAGCAGCCAGATTAGGTCTGGTGCCCTGATGTGACCTATAACCCGATACGGCGCGGCCTTCATTAACTCGTTGCCACCATTGACTGGCTCAGCCGCAAGGTTTGGGCCTGGCGGCCGCCTAACACGACGGATGGTGAAATCTGCGTCGCCGTTCTCAGAATTGCTACGAAGCGGCACAAACCGGAAGAGATTGTCGCGAAGCTTCGACAGGTCATCGTCAGACCCCGCGCGACCGGATCATCCCGACAATATCGTAGGTCTGTGCGAGGATCGGCCGGGCAATCGCGTCGGCGCGTTCGGTGCCCTCGCCGAGGATGCGGTCGATCTCGGCCGGGTCGGCCATCAGCCGCTTCATCTCGGTCGTGATCGGGCCGAGCACCGCCACGGCCAGTTCCGCCAGCGCCGGCTTGAACGCCGCGAAGCCGTGGCCAGAAAAGCGCTCCAGCACCGTTTCCGGCGCCTCGCCCGCAAGCGCGGCATAGATGTTGACGAGGTTCTTCGCCTCGGGCCGGTCCTTCAGTTCCGCCAGCGTCTCGGGCAACGGTTCGGGATCGGTGCGGGCCTTGCGGATCTTCTGGGCGATGGTGTCGGCGTCATCGGTCAGGTTGATCCGGCTGGCATCGGAAGGGTCGGATTTCGACATCTTCTTGGTGCCGTCGCGCAACGACATGACGCGGGTGGCGGCGCCTTCGATGACCGGCTCGGGCAGCGGGAAGAAATCGGTCTTGTAGTCATGGTTGAACTTCGCGGCGATGTCGCGGGTCAGCTCCACGTGCTGCTTCTGGTCCTCGCCCACCGGCACCATCGTAGCGTGATAGAGAAGGATGTCGGCCGCCATCAGCGACGGATAGGCATAGAGGCCCAGCGAGGCCGCTTCGGCGTTCTTTCCGGCCTTGTCCTTGAACTGGGTCATCCGGTTCATCCAGCCGAGCCGGGCCACGCAGTTGAGGATCCAGCCAAGCTCGGCATGGGCCGAGACCTGGGACTGGTTGAAAAGGATGGAACGGGCAGGGTCGATCCCCGCCGCGATGAAGCCCGCTGCCGCCTCGCGGGTCTGGGCGCGCAGGCGCTCGGGCTCCTGCCAGACGGTGATCGCATGGAGGTCGACAAGGCAGTAGACCGTCTCGATCCCCTCGTCCTGCTTTTCCACGAACCGTTTCAGCGCACCGAGATAGTTGCCGAGCGTCAGCCCGCCGGAGGGCTGGATGCCGGAAAAGATGCGCGGTTTGAAACTGCTATTCGCCGCGTCGGTCATGGCCGTCCCCTTGGCTTTCAGGCGTCTGGAAATTTCCGTCCCGCTCGCGTATCGCAGGGGGAAAGCCCCGTCAACAAGGAGAGCGCCATGCGGCCAGGCTATGACGAGACGCCGGTCAACCCGTTGCCGCCGGTGGTCTGGCTCATCGTGCTGCCGATCGTGGCGATGGAGGTGGTGTTGAGTGCGGGGACGCTCGGGCTTGCCGGCGGGCCGAGCGGGATCGGTTGGCGCAGCGATGCGCTCCAGCGGTTCGCGCTATCGCCCGAGATGCTCGACCAGATGATCGCCACTGGACAATTCAGCAGCGACTTCGCGATGCGCTTCGTCAGCTACGCCTTCGTTCACGGCAACTTGACCCATGCGATCTTCGCCACCGTCTTCATCCTTGCCCTCGGCAAGTTCGTGGGAGAGGTCTATCGCGGCTGGGCCGTGCTTGCCGTCTTCATGGGCGCGGTAGTCGCGGGAGGTCTTGCCTATTCCCTGGTGCCGGGGCTGCGCACGGCGCTTTTCGGCGCCTATCCCGGCGCCTACGGGCTTATCGGGGCGTTCACCTTCATTCTCTGGGCGCGACTTGGGGCAGAGCATGCGAACCGCGCGCGGGCCTTCACACTGATCGGGTTCCTTCTCGGCATTCAGCTTCTCTTCGGCGCGATCTTCGGGGGGGCACCGGACTGGATCGCCGATCTCGCGGGCTTCGGCGCTGGATTCTTCCTGTCTTTCGTTGTCGGCCCCGGCGGGCCCGCGCACCTTCTCCGGGTGATCCGTCAGCGCTGACGCACGGCGGCAGACCGGAAATCCGAGACCCGGAAGGCACCGAAGAGATAGGCCGCGACCCCATAGACGCCCATGCCGGCCAGAACGAGCACGGCCAGTGCCCAGTAACGGTGCCCGTGCGTGGCGAGTTGATCCGCCAGCGCGGTCTCTGTCGCCCAGAGAAACAGCCCCATCACCGTCGAGGCGGCGACCACCCGGGGCAGGCGGGACCGCAGCCGGTCGTCGGCGCGCGCTGCGTCGCCCATTTCTCGCGTCCCCCACCAGAGCTGCGCGGTCATCGCCCATCCGGCCAGCGTCGTGCCGAGCGCTGCGGCGATGAAGCCGAGGAAGGGCGCGAGGCCGATCGCAAGGGCAGCGTTCACGACCATCGACCAGACGGCGAAGCGGAACGGCGTCTTGGTGTCCTCTCGCGCGAAATAGAGGGGTTGCAGCACCTTTTGCAGCACGAAGGCCGGCAGTCCCGCTCCATAAACGGCAAGCGCGAGCGCCGTCGGCGCGGTATCGGCGGACGAAAACGCGCCGCGTTCGTAGAGGACGGCGATCAACGGCCCCGAGATGACGCACAGCGCGACCCCGGCCGGCACCGTCAGAAACAGTGCGAATTCGGTGGCCCGGCTCAAGGCATAGCGGCTGCCGAACACGTCGTCGGCCTTCAAGCGGCGCGAGAGATCAGGCAAGAGCACGATGCCGATCGCGATGCCGACGACACCGAGCGGCAGTTGATAGAGGCGGTCGGCATAGCTCAGCCAGGCAATGGCGCCGTCGAAGAAGCTGCCGACCTGGCGACCGACGAGAAGGTTGATCTGAACCACGCCACCCGCCAGAACCGCGGGCCCGGCAATCACCAGAAGGCGCTTCAGGTCCGGCGTCAACCGCGGCCGTCTCAGCCGAAGCGGGAAGCCCATCCGCGCCGCTGCGATCCAGACGAGCGCGAGCTGTGCGAGACCTGTGACCGGCGTTGCCCAGGCCATGGTCAGCCCCATGTCCCAGCCTGACCAGTCCGCCATCACCATCGCCGCGATGAAGATGACGTTGAGCAGGACCGGCGCGCCGGCGGCTGCGATGAACCGTCCGCCGGCGTTCAGAAGGCCCGAAAGGAGCGCCGTCAGCGAGATGAAGAGGATGTAGGGGAAGCAGATCCGTCCGTATTCGACAGCGAGCGGCAGCCGCTCGTCCCCGGCGAAGCCGCCCGCCATGGCAAGGACAAGCCAGGGCATCGCCACCATCGCCACGACCGAGACCAGAAGCACGACGAAGGCGAGGCCAGAAAAAGCGTCCTCGGCAAAGCCCCTGGGATCCTCGTCGGCTTCGAACTTCTTTGAAAAGAGCGGCACGAAGGCCGTGTTGAAGGCACCCTCGGCAAAGAAGCGGCGAAACATGTTCGGGAGCGTGAACGCGACGAGGAATGCCTCGGCCACCGGCCCGGTGCCGAGATAGGCGGCGATCAGCACGTCGCGGACGAAGCCCGCAATGCGGCTCAGAAGCGTCCAGGCCCCGACCGTCAGGAACCCGCGTATCAGACGGATCGGCTTCATTCGCCCCGTGCCCTGTCGGCGCCTTCCTTGATCGCCTGGCGCAACTTCTTTTCCAGGCTTTCCTGCTTTGCCTTGGTATGGAGCTTCAATCCGAACATGTCCTTGACGTAGAAGGTGTCGACGACCTGCGCCCCAAAGGTCGCGATCACCGCGCTCGCGATATAGATGTTGTTCGCGGCGAGCGTCCGCGTGAGATCGTAGAGCAAGCCGGGCCGGTCACGGGTATCCACCTCGACGATCGTGTAGATCTCCGACCCTTCGTTGTCGAAGGTGATATGGGTCGGGAACTGGAACTGGCGTTCGCGTTTCTTGATCTTGTCGCGGTCCTTCAGGGCGTCGCGGGTTACGACCTCGCCCTTCAGCGTCTTCTCGATCATCGCGCGCAAGCGCGGCAGGCGGGCCGCCTCGTAGGGATGGCCCTCGCTGTCCTGCACCCAGAAGACCGCCGTCGCATAGCCGTCCTTCGAGGTATAGGTGCGCGCGTCCACCACGTTCGCGCCAACGAGGGCAAGCGCCCCCGCGAGCCGCGAGAAGATGCCGGGGTGGTCGGCAAGCGCGAAGCAGGCGCGCGTCGCGTCATGGTCTGGGTCGGGCTTGATATCGATGCGGATCGCGTCGTCGGGAATGTCCCGCAGGAGGTCAGCGAAGACCTTGTGGGTATCGGTCGACAGGCCCTGCCAGTAGGGATCGTAATGCCGCGTGGTCTCGCGGCGGAGATCCTTCGCGTCCCATCCCGAAAGAGCCTCGCGCAAGGCGCGTTTGGCCTCGTCCTGACGCTTCGCCCGGTTCACGTTTTCAAGCCCGGCCTCCAGCGCTTCGGCCGTCTCGGAATGGAGGCGGCGCAGCAGCATCGCCTTCCAATTGTTCCAAGTATTGGGGCCGACACCGCGGATGTCGCAGACGGTCAGCACAGTCAGAAGGTCAAGCCGCTTGCGCGTCTTCACCACCTTGGCGAAGTCGCGCACCGTGCGCGGGTCCGACAGGTCGCGCTTCTGCGCCATGTCGGACATGAAGAGGTGATAGCGCACCAGCCATTCCACCGTCTCGCATTCCTCGGCATTGAGCCCCAGTCGCGGCGCGACCTTGCGGGCGATCTGCGCGCCGAGGATCGAATGGTCTTCCGGCCGTCCCTTGCCGATGTCATGGAGAAGGAGCGCGACGTAAAGCACTTTGCGGTTCACGCCTTCGTCGAGGATCGAGGATGAAAGCGGCAGCTCCTCGATCAGCTCGTGGCGCTCGATCTGTGCCAGCGTGGAGATCGTCTGGATCGTGTGTTCGTCGACCGTGTAGTGGTGGTAGACGTTGAACTGCATCATCGCCACGATCGGCTCGAATTCAGGGATGAAGGCGGAAAGGACGCCAAGCTCGTTCATCCGCCTCAGCGCCCGTTCCGGGTTGCCATGCTTCAGCATCAGGTCGAGGAAGATCCGCGTCGCCTCGCGATCCTCGCGCATCTCGTCGTCGATCATGTCGAGATTGGCGGTAACGACCCGCATCGCGTCGGGATGGATGAGGTAACCGGTGCGCAGCGCCTCTTCGAAGATGCGCAGAAGGTTGAGCTTGTCCTTCAGGAACGCCTTGGGATCGGCGATGTTGATCCGCCCATTGTCGATGCGGTAGCCCTCACGCATCTTCTTGCGGCGGCGGAGGAGGCCGACGAGCATCGCCTCGCGCTTGGCATGGCGGGCTTCGAGCGCGGTCAGGAAGACCCGTGTCAGTTCGCCGACATGGGTGGCGTGGCGGAAATAGTCCTGCATGAAATGTTCGACCGCGCGGCGGCCGCCGGTATCGGCGTAGCCCATGCGGTTCGCTACCTCGACCTGAAGGTCAAAAGTCAGCTGGTCGTTGGCGCGGCCGGTGATCAGGTGCAGATGGCACCGCACTGCCCAGAGGAAATCCTCAGCCGCCGCGAAGGTCTGGTATTCCTCGCGCCGGAAAAGGCCCTGATCAACCAGTTCGGCCGCCTGGCGGACACCGTGGATGTACTTCCCGATCCAGTAAAGCGTCTGGAGGTCGCGAAGTCCGCCCTTGCCCTCCTTCACGTTCGGCTCCAGCACGTAACGCTGGCCGCCCTGGCGCTTGTGCCGCTCGGCCCGCTCGGCAAGCTTCGCCTCGATGAATTCGGCGCCGGTGCCCTTGAACAAGTCCGAGCGCAGCTTCTTGCGCAACTCAAGCGCAAGCGGTTCGTGACCCGTGATGAAGCGGCGTTCGAGAAGCGCGGTCCGGATGGTGTAGTCCTCGCGCCCAAGACGCAGGCAATCCTTCACCGTGCGGCTCGCATGGCCGACCTTCAGCCGCAGGTCCCACAGGATGTAGAGCATGGATTCGATGACGCTTTCCGCCCAGGCGGTCATCTTCCACGGGGTGAGGAACAGAAGGTCGACGTCCGATTGCGGCGCCATTTCCGCGCGGCCGTAGCCGCCGACGGCAAGGACGGCGATGCGTTCGCCCTCTGTCGGATTGGACAGCGGGTGCAGCACCTGGCTGACGAGTTGGAACACCACCTCTATCGTCGCATCCATCAGCGCGGCATAGGTTCGCACCGTCGCATAGCCGGCGCGCGGATGGGTGGCGAAGTCCTTCGCGACGAGGTCGAGCACCTCGCTTCGCGCGGCAGCCAGCGCCTCGACGATCAATGCGCGCTGGGCGCGCGTGTCCTCAGCTTCGGCGAGGCGCGTGCGAAGGCCCGCTCCGAAACTGGCGGTGTCGAAGATCGGGTGTTCGCCGATGGCGGCGGGAAGGGGTGGTCTGTGCGCGACGTTGGTCGCGGGCTCAGAAGCCCGCGCCACCGAAGCTTCTTGGGGCAGGATCAATCACGACCACCTGTGCATTCTGGATCTGGGCAATGGCGAGCCCGCGTTCGTTGGTGCCGTCCGCATTGAGCCGGAAGACACCGTTCACGCCGGCGAAGCCCGAGCCCTGTGTCAGCGCGGCGGCGCTCAGCGCGTTCGCGTTGCCCTGTTTGGCAAGCGCTCCGATTGCGGCGATCCCGTCATAGGCAAGGCCCGCGATGGGGTGAGGGGCTTCGCCATAGGCGGCCATAAAGCGCGACTGGAACTGGTTCGTCAGCGCGGGATCGGGAAGGGCGAACCAGCCGCCCTGGACGCCGGGCATGGAGAGTGTGGCCGAGGGGATATCCCAGCGGGTCAGGCCGATGAACTGCGTAGACTGCGAATTCACGCCGGATTCGGGCAGGAGTTGCGCGAGGAGCGGCAGAGCCCCCGCCGTGTCGGCCGTGAAGAAGACGGCATTCGCGCCGGTGGACTGGATCTGCGACGCGATCGCGGGAGCCGCATTGATCACGCCTTGCTGCGAGAACTCGTAGGTTGCCGTTCCGGCGATGGTCGCGCCGGACCTAGATCGGAAGAGCGTCGTGTAGG
>JBNKFC010000291.1:0-4393 GCA_050289105.1 Paracoccaceae bacterium
CTTCAGGGCATCCATGCCCGCGCGCGTCAGGCGCAGGCACGGATGATCTTCGCAGAGAGCGACGACCCGCGCGTCCTGCGCGCCGCCGTCGCCTATCAGCGCGCCGGGCTTGGCAAGGCAATCGTGATCGGGCGCGATTCCGACGTGAGGGAGAAACTCACCGCCGAAGGCCTTGCCGACGCGGTGAAGGAGCTTGAGGTCGTGAACGCCGCGAACACCACCCATCTCAATGCTTACAAGGAGTTCCTCTATGCCCGCCTGCAACGGAAGGGCTTCGACCGGCACGACATTCACCGCCTTGCGGCGCGCGACCGGCACGTTTTTTCCGCGCTGATGCTGGCGCATGGGCACGGCGACGGCCTGGTGACCGGCGCGACGCGGAAATCGGCCCATGTGCTCGGCCTCATCAATCACGTCTTCGATGCCCGCGCCGAGGACGGAGCGGTCGGCATCACCGCTGTCCTTCATCGCGGCCGCATCGTCTTCATCGGCGACACGCTGGTGCATGAATGGCCAGACGAGAACGACCTCGCCGACATCGCGGAGCGTGGCGCGGCCGTGGCCCGTGGCCTCGGGATCGAACCGCGCGCGGCATTCCTCTCGTTCTCGACCTTCGGCTACCCGGTCTCGGAACGGGCGACGAAGATGTACGAGGCCGCGAAGGTCCTCGACAAGCGCGGGGTCGATTTCGAATACGACGGCGAGATGACTGTCGATGTCGCGCTTAACATGGAACAGATGGCCTATTATCCGTTCTGCCGCCTGACCGGCCCGGCAAACGTGCTCGTCGTTCCGGCGCGGCACTCGGCGTCAATCTCGGTGAAGCTGATGCAGGAAATGGCCGGGGCAACCGTGATAGGGCCGATCCTGACGGGCGTCGACAAACCTATCCAGATTTGTTCGATGGGCTCGACCGTGAACGACATCCTGAACATGGCCGTCATCGCCGCCTGCCGGCTGGGGCAATGACGCTGCGGGGTCAGTGAGCGAAGGCCGCCTGATCGCCCCAAAGCTCGCGCACCCGCTGATCACGGCCGCAAGCATTGCGGTAGAACTTGTAGGCATTCGCCTGCCGTTTCGGTCCGGCACGGGTCAGAACGATGCTCTGACCCTTGTAGTAGTCCTGGTGATAATCCTCGGCCGGCCAAAAAGTTTGTGCCGGAAGGATTGGCGTCACGATCTTCTTGCCGAGTGCTTGTGCAGCCTCCGCCTTGGCCATTTCAGCGATCCGCTTCTGCTCGGCGTTCTTCACGAAGATCGCGGTGCGGTAGCTGTCGCCCCGGTCGCAGAACTGCCCGCCCGGATCCGTGGGGTTCACCGAGCGGAAGAATGCGTAAAGCAACATGTCGTAGCTCACCTTCGTATCGTCGAAGGTGATCTTCACCGCCTCGTAATGGCCCGTATTTCCGTGCGAGACATCTTCGTAGGTGGGATTGTCGAGCGTACCCCCGGTGTAGCCCGACACGACCGACTTCACGCCCGGCACTTTCTCGAAATCCGCCTCAACGCACCAGAAGCAACCGCCGGCAAGGATCGCAGTCTCGGTTGCCGCCAGAGCCGGGCTCGCGGTCAGGATAAGGGCAAGAACATATTTCAGCATCGCGCACTCCGTTTGACCCAAGCAAACGTCGTGCGGGAGGATGAGGCAACTCATCTTCGCGTGATGCTTTGTGAACGGCCAGCGCCGAACACGGCTATGGCCGACGCCCGTCGCGGGGTTTCACGCGGTCGGTTATATCGGAACGACGCACAGTGTCGTCGGTCTGACGATGCCCTTTTTTCGGACCGTCAACCCTTCACACGCTCGTTCCGCGTGGCGATCAGTTTGAGGCGAAGCGCGTTCAGACGGATGAAGCCTTCGGCATCCTTCTGATCGTATGCGCCTGCGTCCTCCTCGAACGTCACATGCTTTTCGGAATAGAGCGAGTGATCGGACCACCGCGCCACCGTCCGGGCCGAGCCCTTGTAAAGTTTCACGCGCACCGTCCCGGTGACATGCTCCTGGCTCTTGTCGATCAACGCCTGAAGCATCTCGCGCTCGGGCGAGAACCAGAAGCCATTGTAGATCAGTTCCGCGTAACGCGGCATTATCGAATCCTTCAGGTGGCCAGCACCACTATCGAGCGTGATCTGCTCGATCCCGCGATGCGCCTCCAGCAGGATCGTGCCGCCCGGCGTCTCGTAGACGCCGCGGGACTTCATGCCGACGAAGCGGTTCTCGACCAGGTCGAGCCGGCCGACGCCATGCTTGCCACCGAGTTCGTTGAGCCTTGTCAGCACCGTCGCGGGTGACATCCGCTCGCCGTTGATCCCGACTGCGTCGCCGCGCTCGAATTCGATCTCGACGAGTTCCGGCTGATCGGGGGCCGCCTCGGGATCGACAGTGCGCTGGTAGACGTAATCGGGGGCTTCCTCGCCCGGGTTCTCCAGGACCTTGCCCTCCGACGAGGTGTGCAGAAGGTTCGCGTCGACCGAGAACGGCGCCTCGCCGCGCTTGTCCTTCGCGATCGGGATCTGGTTCTCCTCCGCGAACTGCAGAAGACGCGTTCGGCTCGTCAGAGACCATTCGCGCCAGGGCGCGATGACCTTGATATGCGGATTGAGCGCGTAGGCGCTGAGTTCGAACCGCACCTGATCGTTGCCCTTGCCCGTCGCGCCGTGGGCGACGGCATCGGCTCCGGTCTCGGCTGCGATCTCGACGAGACGTTTCGAGATCAGCGGCCGGGCGATGGAGGTGCCGAGAAGATAGAGCCCCTCATAGAGGGCGTTCGCGCGAAACATCGGGAACACGAAGTCGCGGACGAATTCCTCACGCACGTCCTCGATGTAGATGTTCGAGGGCTTGATCCCCAGCAGCTCGGCCTTCTTGCGCGCCGGCTCAAGCTCTTCGCCCTGGCCGAGGTCGGCGGTGAAGGTCACGACCTCGCACCCGTATTCCGTCTGCAACCATTTCAGAATGATCGAGGTATCGAGGCCGCCGGAATAGGCGAGGACGACTTTCTTCGGGGCGGACATCGGACACTCCATCGGCCTGAGGCAATCGCGCCGCGATTAGCGGAGTTTCCGCGTAAGGGCAAGCTGCGCCGGCGATCGGAGGCAATGAGGCGCGCCGAGGATTCTCGGCGCGCCAGCGCGAGATCAGAGACCGAGCTCAGTCCTCAGGTAGTCGAGCGCCGGTTCCGACAGGATACGTCCGTTCGACGCGCTCATCAGTGCGTCTTCTTCGGCTGTCTCGGCATCGGTCAGCGCGGTTTGGGCGTCGGCCGCGACGGTCTCTGCATCCGTGACGGCGGTTTGCGCATCGGCGACCTCGGTTTCGAGTGTGGACCGCTCGGTCTCGTAGCTTTCCGCGGCCAGCCGCTCTTCGTTCAGCGTGTCAAGCTGATCCTGGTAATCCGTCGCTGTCGAATCGAGGGCGGCAATATCGGCGTCGATTTCCGTCGTGGTGCGGCCGGAATAGGCGTCATCGAGCGCCTGAAGCTCTGCCTCCTTCGCGACAAGCGCCTCGGTCGCTGCGTCAACGTCGGCGTTTGCCGTATCGAGTGCCTCGGTCGCCGAAATCGTTTCAAGCGCGGCGTCACGATAGGTGGCGATGCGACCGACCTGGCTGTTGGGGCTGGCATTGGCCATTGCGGTCTCGCTCGCATGGTACGCGTTCAGCCCTTTCAGTTCGGAAGCGAGCTTGCCATGCGCGTTTGCAGCGGGGAGCACCTCTTCAGACGTTGTCGACGTCGTCTTCGCGGCGAACTTGGAGCTCGCGGAGGATTTCGACTTGCCGCCAGCCTTGGCGCTGCCACCCTTGCTGTTCCCGCCCTTGCTCTTGTCGCTTTTTGCGCCGCCGTTATTGCCGCTATTCCCTCCGCCGTTACCTCCGCCATTCCCGCCACCGTTGCCGTTCTTGGCAAAGGCAGGAGTTGCGCCCAGGTCCGGGACGATCGGGGCAAGCGGACCGAGGATCAGCGCCGAAAGCCCGAGCGCTGTAACGAATGACTTTCTCACCATCATGTGAAACTCCTGATGTGCGATGCGCTAAGCGCTCTGTTCATACCAAGACACAATTGTGCGGTCAGGTGTGGCAAAAATTGGGCCAAGATGTGACCATAGGCATGAATCGAGCCCGTCCGCTCCTTGACACATCGATCCGATCGTGGCGCAAGGGCCCGGAGACGAGGGAGGACGCGGCATGAAGGGGTTCGCAGATTCGGCGCTGGAGGCTGCACGCGCCTTGCGCGAACTCTTTGCGCCGACGCCTCTGCAGCGCAACGATCACCTCTCGGCGCGCTACCAGGCCGACATCTGGTTGAAGCGCGAAGATCTCACTCCGGTACGGAGCTACAAGATCCGGGGTGCCTTTACCGCGATGCGAAAGGTGCTGGACGCGGATCCAAGGCAC
>JBNKFC010000292.1:0-7994 GCA_050289105.1 Paracoccaceae bacterium
GGCGTCGACATGGACCCGAACTCGGCCACCTACGGGCGTCCGGCGGTCGTGGCCCAGTACTCCACCGAGCAGAACGGCGAGGACGTGAACTCGACCGGCATCTGCCCGGCGGCGCTCGGCTCCAAGGACCAGCAGCCGGCGGCCTACAGCCCGAAGACCGAGCTGTTCTACGTGCCCACGAACCATGTCTGCATGGACTACGAACCGTTCCGGGTGAGCTACACCGCAGGTCAGCCCTATGTCGGTGCGACGCTGTCGATGTACCCGGCGCCGGACAGCCATGGCGGCATGGGCAACTTCATCGCCTGGGACGGCAAGGAGGGCAAGATCAAGTGGTCGCTGCCCGAGCAGTTCTCGGTCTGGTCGGGGGCCCTGGCCACCGCGGGTGACGTTGTCTTCTACGGCACGCTCGAAGGCTATCTGAAGGCCGTGGACGCCAATACGGGCGAGGAGCTTTACAAGTTCAAGACCCCGTCGGGAATCATCGGCAACGTGATGACCTACAGCCATGGCGGCAAGCAGTACGTGGCGGTCCTCTCGGGCGTCGGCGGCTGGGCGGGCATCGGCCTCGCGGCCGGCCTGACCAACCCGACCGACGGTCTCGGTGCAGTAGGCGGCTACGCGGCGCTGAGCGACTATACCGCGCTCGGCGGAGCGATGACCGTCTTCACGCTGCCGAACTGAGGCAGTCCTAGCCAAGAAACGGGCCGGCGCGGTGTCTTCCGCGCCGGCCCCTCCTCAGGCCCAAGGAATCGGAACCCACATGAATACGATCACCCACGCCCTGCCGCTCGCCGTCATCGCAGCCTTAGGCCTTGCCGCGCCGGCCCTCGCGCAGAACACGCCCGAAAACATCGACGCCGTCACGTTCGAAGCCGGGCGCTGGTATGCCGAGAACGGCGTCCCCACCTACAAGATCGAAGAGGACGGGACGATCGACTGGGCCAGCTATTCGGGCTTTCGCCGCTATCATTCGGAATGCCACGTCTGCCATGGGCCGGAGGGCGAAGGATCGAGCTACGCGCCCGCGCTGAAGAATTCGGCGCTGAACATGGATTACTACGATTTCGTCGACGTCGTGACGAACGGCCGCCAGAAGGTCAACGCTTCCGAGAATTCGGTGATGCCCGCCTTCGGCACCAATGCCAACGTGATGTGCTACCTCGATGACATCTACACCTATCTCAAGGCGCGCGGCACCGACGCGATCCCACGCGGACGTCCTGCGAAACGCGCCGAAAAACCCGACGAAACGCGCGAGGCCGAAGCCTCCTGCCTTGGCCTGTGACATGAGGATTGCTGCATCCGCCCTGATCGCCGCGACGCTTCTGGCCGCGCTTCCGGCGGCGGCGCAGCAGACCTCCGACCTTGTGTCCAAGACCGCATTCCGGGTCTGCGCCGATCCCGCTAACAAGCCGCTGTCGGCCGAGGACGGATCGGGATTCGAGAACAAGATCGCGGAGCTTTTCGCCGCCGATCTCGGACTTCCGCTGGAATATACCTGGTTTCCGATGGCGACCGGCTTCATCCGCCGCACCCTGGCCGAGAACCGCTGCGACGTGGTGATCGGCTATGCGCAAGGTGATGAACTCGTCCTCAACACCAACCACTATTACACCTCGGCCTATGTGCTGATCGTCATGGCAGACGGCCCCCTCGCCGGGGTGACGACGCTGTCCGATCCCGCCCTTCAGGGCAAGCGGATCGGCGTCGTTGCCGGCAGCGCGCCGGCCACGCATCTTGTCCACCACCGGTTGATCGCACTGGCCAAGGGCTATGATCTGTTCGTCGATCGCCGCTATCAGGATCCCTCCGGCGATATGCTCGCCGATCTGGAAAGCGGAGAGATCGACGCGGCGATCCTCTGGGGACCGATTGGAGGGCCGATGGTCAAGGCGTCGCACCCGCATCTGAAATCCACCGCGTTGTTGGCCGAGCCGGGCCAACCCAAGATGTTCTACCGCATCACGATGGGTGTCCGGCAGGGCGAGAAGGCTTGGTCGCGCAAGCTCAACTCGCTCATCCGCCGCGATCAGGGCAAGATCGACGCGATCCTCGACGATGCCGGCGTGCCGCTTCTCGACGACATGGGAACGGGGCTGAAGGACCTGACCCCATGAGACGCGCAGCGGTCCTCGCCCTGACCTTCCTGCCGCTGGCCGCCCTGGCCGAGGTGCCGGAACCCGAAGGATACCGCGAGGATGACTACCGCTCCCCGGTGCCGGACACGCTGACCGGCGGCACGGTTGTGAGTTCCGAACAGGCCTATGCCCTCTGGCAGGGCGGCGAGGTCGCCTTTCTCGACGTCCTGCCGCGGGCGCCGAAGCCGGAAAAGCTCCCCGAAGGCACGATCTGGCACGAAAAGCCCCGGCTTTCGATCCCCGGCGCGCTCTGGCTGCCGAATGTCGGCTACGGCCGCATCGCCGATGTGACCGACGCCTATTTCCGCGCCGGGCTGGAGAAGGCCACGGGCGGCGATACCGCGCATCCCATCCTTTTCTTCTGCCTCGATGAATGCTGGATGAGTTGGAACGCCGCCAAGCGCGCGCTCGAATACGGCTACGCGACCGTCTACTGGTATCCCGAAGGCACCGACGGCTGGGCGTTCATGGACTATCCGCTGGAAGAGCTGACGCCGGAGTCTCAGTAGTCGGCAAGCTTGCGGCTGGCACGCGTCACCGTGCCGTCCGTGTCGGTCATCGTCACGTCGATGCCGCGCGTGGCGGAGGGGATCGACAGCGTCAGCTCGGGGTTCTCGGAGAACGAGATGGAGCCGGTGACTTCGGCGTAGCTTTTCCCGTCGAGATCGACCTCGACATTCTCCACATAGCGCATCGGGATGAAGAGCAGCGTGATCTGATCCATCTGCATGCCCGAATGGCTCGGATGCGAAATGTCGAGGCTGAGATCCATCTGATCGCCCATTAGCCCGGAAAGCGGGTCCGTTGCGCTACTCGCGCTCCCGATCCCGATCGTCATGTCGCCCAGCGTCGCCAGCGCCTTTTCGGGATCGGTCCCCGGCGGCGCGGCGCAGGCGCCCTGCCCCGAGGTCTTGACGAAGCCTTCCGTGACGAAAAGCTGACCGTCCGATGTCTCGGCAATCACGTGGACCGGCGTCGGCCCATTGATCCTGAGCGTAGCGTCGAAGCGAAAGCGCGGGAGCGGCTCGGTAAGACGAATGACCGCGGAGACCGGCATCGGGTTCTCGTCGAGGACCAGCGTCACTGCGGCAAGGTTCAACCCCGGCGGCGCGGCCAGCGACACGCCGATCACCGTGCGCGCATCGTTGTCGGTCCGGTAGGGCGCGTCGAGGGCGATGACGTTCTCACCGGAATGCAGGGGCCGTTCGTCGTAGAGCTGGGCGCGGATGTCGGGCCAGCTTCCCTCGTCCGCGAAGGCCGGCACGGCCAGAAGCGCGAAGGCGGTGATCAACAGGTGGCGCATGGCTGTCCTCCCGTGGCGGCGATGAACTGGCCGAAGGCGCGCGGGCCGTCGCCGGTCGTGGCTTCGCCGGTGACGGCGAGGGTCTCGGTGTCGATGACGCTGAGCGTATTGGAAAACCAGTTCGCCACGTAGATCCGGGCACCGTCGGATGAGGCATCGATGCCTTCGGGATACTCGCCCACCTCGATCAGCGCGACCGGCGCAAGGGTGCTAGAATCGAAGACGGTGACGCTGTCGGCATACTGGTTAGTGACGAAGCCCTTGCCCTTGGCGAAGGCGATGTCATAGGGCCGTTCTCCTGTCTCGACTTGGCCGAGAATCTCGCCGGTCGCCGGATCGGCGACGGTGACGCTGTTCGATCCCACATCGGCGGTAAAGACCCGGCCGTCGGGGGAAAAGCTGACGCCAAAAGGCCGTGTCCCGACGCCAACCCGGCGCAGCGGTTCGAGCGTGTCGGCGTCGAAGACCGAGAGGCGGTCGGAGTCGCGGTCGGCCGTAACAAGGAACCGGCCGTCGGGCGAGATCGCAAGACCGGCCGGCGCGGACCCGGTCGTCAAGGTCCCGGTCACGGTCAGGCTTTCCGCGTCGATCACCCAGGCACGGGCGTTGAACCAGTCGGAGACGAAGAGCCGCCCCCTGCCCTCGTCCACCACGATGCCGATTGGGCCGCCATCGAGCTGGAGCCTGCCGGTCAGGCTGTCGTCGGCAAGCGAGAAGCGGCTCACGGTCTTGGTCTCCGGACTGACGACGAAGACCGCGCCGAGCCTGTCCGCGACGGCAAGACCGGCCGGGTTGCCGGGGACCGGCAGGCGCGCCGTCTCCGTCAGCGTCGAAAGGTCGATCACCGAGAGATCGGAGGAGGATTGGTTGGTCACGAACGCAGTTTCGGCCGCCGCGCCCGGCAGGGTTGCGGCGGTCAGAAAAAACGCGGCGAGGCGCCTATTGGCCAAAACGCGCAGCAAGCGCATCGAGCCCGGCCTGATAGACGCCTGTCACCGCCGCGATGGCGGCTTCGTCGTTCAGTTCCGGCGGCGGATCGTTGTTCGGGTAGCCACGGTAGAAGGCGCCGCGCCATTCGATGTGGGAACCGCCCGTCGCCGTTGACGTGACGGTGAGGTGGCTCGAATAGTTGGTGACCGGCAGCACTTCGACCTTCACGTCGGTGATCCGGTAGGAATAGGTCATCTTTTCCGCGTCGTACTTGTAAAGCACCTCCGAGATCGTCGGCCCGCCTTCCTGCCCGAGGGTCAGGACGCGGGTCGCGTCGATGTCGTTGCCACCTTCGCCGGTGGTGGAAAAGACCGCCGGGTGCCAGCTCATGTCCTGGAAGTTGCCGATGACCGCCCAGACATCAGCCGGCGCCGCGGCCACGTCGACCGAAAGCGTCAGTTTCTGCCGCGACGGCCCATGCGCGAGCGCGAGGCCCGGCAGGATCAGGAAGAAGAGCGCGAGAAACGGTCGGATAAATCGCATCATATCCCTCATGCCTTGAAGAAGTTGTATTTCAGGATGTAGTTCAGCCCGCGCAGCCAGCTGTCGTCAGTGTTGGAGCGGATATCGACGCTCTGCCCACGGATCATCGCGCCGCCCGGCACCTCGCGCATGACGAGGTTCATCGACAGAATCAGGTTCGAGACCTTCTGCACCTCGCCGACAAGGACGTAGTCGGCGCCGAGTTGCCCGGCCATCCTGACCTCGCAGCCGTTGCACTTGGCGGGGTTGACGGTGCCGGCGAGTTCCTCTGCCACCGGATCGGTCGGCAGGACCTCGAACCCCTCGGCGGCGAAGCGGTCGCGCACGGCGTCTTCCAAAAGCCCGATCCGCGCGGTCTGGTCGGGACGTTCGCCGTCATAAGCGCCCTCGGTCGAGGTGTCGATGAAGGTGATGCCGAGGAACGCCACACGGGCGCCAGGACGCAGGGGATCGCCATAGCCCGCCGCAAGGGCGGCAAGCGGAAGGACGACCAACCACGCGATGAGCAGTCCCGGTTTCATGGGCGAAAGTCTAACGCCCACCCACCTCGCGGCAACTCAACCATAAGTATTGGTTTCATGACCGGTGGTGGCAGCGCATCCTAGGACGGAGATTCGAGGGAAATTGGGAGGTTGCCCGCGAATGCTGCTGTTGCGGATGCTCATCACCGCCGGATCCGCGCTTCTGACGCTCGCCGTTGCGGCGGGGGCAGTAGAGGTGAAGACGGCTGTCCTGCGCATCGACCGCACGCTGCCGCTGCCGATCTCGCGCCTCGACATCCCGCCAGACGACCTCGGCTTTGCCGGCGCTCAGCTTGCGACCGAGGACAACCAGACGACCGGACGTTTCATCGGCATGGACTTCATGCTCGAAACCAGGTCGGCGGCGCCGGAAGAGGCGGAGGCCGCGCTCGATGCGCTGAAGGCCGAGGGCGTGGCGCTGATCGTGGTGCTGGCCGACGGTCCGGAAACGCTCGCGCTTGCCGACCGCGCGGGGCCGGATGTCCTCATCCTCAATGCCGGGGCCCGGGACGAGAACCTGCGGGAAGAAGATTGCCGCGCCAACATGCTCCATGTCGCGCCGAGCCGGGCGATGATGACCGACGCGGTGCTGCAGTTCCTGATGTGGAAAAAATGGTCGCGGATCTTCCTCATCTACGGCTCGCATCCCGAGGACACGCTTCTGGCCGACGCCTACCGCGCCTCGGCCAAAAAGTTCGGCGCCAAGATCGTCGAAGAGCGGCTTTTCGAGGATACCGGCGGCGCGCGGCGGACCGATACCGGCCATGTCCTCGTCCAGCGCCAGATCCCTGTCTTTACCCAGGAAGCCGAGGACCACGATGTCGTTGTCGCCGCAGACGAGGCGGACGTCTTCGCCGCCTATCTGCCCTACCATACCTGGGACCCCCGCCCGGTCGCGGGCTCAGCCGGGCTGATCCCGGTGACGTGGATGCCCGCGCTCGAAGCCTGGGGGGCGACGCAGTTCCAGCGCCGGTTCGAACGCCTCACCGGGCGCGGGATGCGCGAGGAGGACTATCAGGTCTGGCTCGCGCTCCGGATCGTCGGCGAGGCCGTGACGCGCACCAACAGCGCCGAACCGGCCGCGATCCGCGATTATGCCCTTTCGGACAAGTTCGAGCTTGCCGCGTTCAAGGGTCAGAAAGTGACGTTCCGGCCGTGGAACGGACAGCTGCGCCAGCCCATCATGCTGACCGACCGCCATGTCATGGTGTCGGTGTCGCCGCAGGATGGCTACCTGCACCAGGTTTCGCCACTCGATACGCTCGGCCGGGACCGTCCTGAAACCGCCTGCACCGCGTTCGGAGGATGACCATGCGACTTATCCCGCTTCTGCTGCCTGCCGTTCTTTCCGGGCAGCCGGTCCTGGCCAACAAGGTCTTCGTCACCAACGAGCGCGGCAATTCGGTCAGCGTGCTCGACAGCGAGACCTGGGAGAAGATCGCCGAGTTCCCAGCCGGCAACCGCCCGCGCGGCATCACGATCAGCCCGGACGGCAAGCGGCTCTATGTCTGCGCGTCCGACGATGACATCGTCAGGGTCTTCGATCCCGATACCTACGAGGAAATCGGCACCCTGCCCTCCGGCCCGGACCCGGAACTCTTCGTTCTCGGCCCCGGCGGCAACCCGCTTTACGTTGCCAACGAGGATGACAACCTCGTCACCGTGATCAATGTCGACACGAGAGAGGTCATCGCCGAAGTCCCCGTGGGCGTGGAACCCGAAGGCATGGCAATTTCCTATGACGGCAAGACGCTGGTGAACACGTCGGAGACGACGAACATGGCGCATTTCATCGACACGGAAACCTTTCAGATCACCCACAACGTGCTCGTCGATCAGCGCCCGCGCTACGCCGAATTCACCAGCGACGGCAAGAAGCTCTATGTCACCTCCGAAATCGGCGGCACGCTCGCGGTGATCGACACGACGGGGGCCGAGCCGACCGTGGCGAAGAAGATCGGCTTCGAGGTGCCGGGCGTGCTTCCCGAATGGTTGCAGCCGGTCGGCGTCCGGATCACGCGCGACGACGCGCGGGTCTTCGTCGCCCTCGGCCCCGCAAACCGAGTCGCGGTGATCGACGGCCACACGGACGAGGTGATCGACTATCTTCTCGTCGGTCAGCGGGTCTGGCAGATGGCGTTCACTCCGGACGAGAAATATCTTGTAACGACCAATGGAAACTCTAACGATGTCAGCATCATAGACGTCGAAGCTGGAACGGTGGTGAAATCGGTGCAGGTTGGCGAACAGCCCTGGGGCGTCGTCGTGGCGCCGGACTGAAGACAAGCTGGACGGCCGGAGCCGATCCAGCACGGGGAGACCAAGATGAACATGCTGAAACACCTGGGATGGGCGGCGGCGATCGCTGTCGGAACGGCGGCCGCAGCACAGGACCTTCCACAGCTCCGCGCGGCGATGCTGAAGACCGGCACGGTCAACTGGGAAATCACCACGATCAAGGAAAACGGCTACGACACCGCCAACGGCTTCGAGCTTGCCGTGCAGGACTACGCCGACAATGCCGCCACCAAGATCGCTTTCGAAGGCGGCGAGGCC
>JBNKFC010000293.1:0-1825 GCA_050289105.1 Paracoccaceae bacterium
CACAATCGGCGGGGTTGCTGAAACCGTCCGGGCGCGCGGCATTGTCCTGCCCGATGACTGGGTCCCCAGGATTTACGAGGAAATCTTCACGAGCCTCGCTGCAGGTACACCGCTTATTCCCGGCATCGAGGCCGTTCTCGATGCACTCGACGCGGCACTTATTCCCTATGCGGTCGGTTCCAACGGGCCGCATGCCAAGATGCAGGTGACGCTCGGCCAGCACCCGGCGCTCCACGCCCGCCTCACCGGCCGCATTTTCTCGCGCGAGGATGTCGCACGGCCGAAACCCGCGCCGGACCTCTACCTTCATGCCGCCCGCGCGCTTCGCGTCCCGCCGGAATCCTGCGTGGTGATCGAGGACAGCGCCACCGGTATCCGCGCGGCCCGCGCGGCCGGTATCACTGCCTTCGGCTATGCCCCGGACGGCAGCGGTGACAGACTGGCCGCTGAAGGGGCCCATATCTTCCGAAGCATGGACGAACTCCCCGCTTTCATCGGCATCTGATCGATTTCGACAGAACCCATTCGACATGCGGGATTCCCGGCACGTTCAGTTTGAAGTCGCTGAACCGACCTCCCTATCGGAGGATCAGGCGTTAAAGAGGAAGTGCAGGACGTCGCCGTCCTTGACCTCATAGGTCTTGCCTTCGACCCGGAACTTGCCCGCCTCGCGTGCGCCCGCCTCGCCATTGCCGGCGATGTAGTCATTGTATGCGATGGTCTCGGCGCGGATGAAGCCACGCTCGAAGTCGCCGTGGATGACTCCAGCGGCCTGCGGGGCTAAGGTGCCCTTCTCGATGGTCCAGGCGCGGGCCTCCTTCGGGCCCACTGTGAAATAGGTCTGAAGGCCCAGAAGGTCGTAACCCGCCCGGATCAGCCGGTCGAGACCCGCCTCGTCCAACCCCATTTCCTCAAGGAACATGGCCGCGTCATCGGCATCCATCTGCGCCAGTTCTTCCTCGATCTTGGCCGAGATCACGACCGAACCTGCCCCCTGCGCGGCGGCCATCTCAGCCACCTTCGTCGACAGCGAGTTGCCCGACGCGGCCGAGGATTCTTCGACGTTGCAGACGAACAGCACGGGTTTCGATGTCAGAAGCTGCAACATGTCCCAGGCCTTGCGGTCCTCGTCATTGACGGTGACGGTGCGGGCGGGCTTGCCGGCTTCCAATGCCGCCAGCGCCTGCTTCATCAGCTTTTCCTGCGCGACCGCCTCCTTGTCGCCGCCCTTGATCTTGCGCGCGATATTGGCCAGCCGCCGTTCGATCGACTCCATGTCGGCGATCATCAATTCGGTTTCGATCGTCTCGGCGTCCGCAATCGGGTCGATGCGGCCTTCGACATGGGTGACATCGCCATCCTCGAAACAGCGCAGCACATGGGCGATGGCATCAACCTCGCGAATATTGGCGAGAAACTGGTTGCCGAGGCCCTCGCCCTTTGACGCGCCGCGCACGAGGCCGGCGATATCGACGAAGGTGATACGCGTCGGGATGATCTGTTTCGACCCCGCAATGGCCGCCAGTTTCTCAAGTCGCGCGTCGGGTACGGCGACATCGCCCACATTGGGTTCGATCGTGCAGAACGGAAAATTCGCGGCCTGCGCGGCGGCGGTGCGGGTCAGCGCATTGAAAAGGGTGGACTTGCCCACATTCGGCAGCCCGACGATACCCATTCTGAAGCCCATGATCACGCACCTTCCGTTGAAATCCGGCGCATCTATGGGGGAAGGCGGCACGGGGTCAAGCCCCGTGGATGTCCGCCCGATGATCCGGTGCGGACCCGGCATGTATTGATGGTTAACGGAATCGCGAGACGGGCGTAG
>JBNKFC010000294.1:0-1885 GCA_050289105.1 Paracoccaceae bacterium
CCGGACGAGGTCCGCGCCCCTGACATCGACGAGACGCCCCGGAAGGGCGAACTGCCGCGCCCCTACTGCGCCCGCATGGCGCGCGAGAAGGCCGAAGCGCTGTCCTGCGGCCCGGATGAGGTCGTCCTGTGCGCCGACACGACGGTGGCCCTCGGCCGCCGCATCCTCGGCAAGCCTGAAAACGCCGGCGAGGCCGCCGAATTCCTGCTGAAGCTATCCGGACGCCGACACAGGGTCATCACCGCCGTCGCCGTTCGACGCGGCGATCGCATCTGGGAGCGGGAAGTCGAGACCGTCGTGAAGGTAAAGCCGCTGTCGGACAATGAGCTCAACGCCTATCTTGCAAGCGGGGAATGGCAGGGCAAGGCCGGCGCCTACGGCATCCAGGGCCGCTTCGGCGCCTTCATTCCCTGGCTTCAAGGATCCTTCACCGGCGTCGTCGGCCTGCCGGTGGCTGAGACGGCCCATCTTCTCGAAGCTGCCGGCATCGACATTCACGGGGTGGACGGATGAAGGGCCGGGTTGTCATCCTTGGAGAATATCACGGCCGCGAGGCGGCTGCACTGATCGTCGACGGTCGGCTGGAGGACCTGCTGATCGACGCCGGCGATGCGGCCGGGACCGCCCCGGGCGCAATCCTGCGCGGAGTCGTCGATCGCCAGATGAAGGGGCAGGGTGGCGTCTTCGTGAAGCTCCCCGCGGGCGAAAAGGGATTTCTGCGCGAAACCGGCGGACTGCGCCCCGGCCAGATTATTCTGGTGCAGGTATCGGGCCACGCCGAGCCCGGCAAGGCGCTGCCGGTCACGACGCGACTTCTCTTCAAAAGCCGGCTCGCCATTGTCACGCCGGCCGCGCCCGGCCTCAACATTTCGCGCCGCATTCGCGAGGCGGAGGAGCGCGCGCGGCTCGAAGCCGTCGCAGCAGCCGCGATGGCGGGATCGGCACATGGCTTGATCCTGCGCTCAGCGGCCGCGGGGGCCGAGGACGATGAGATCGCCGAGGATATCTCGCGGATGCGGGCCCTGGCCGACGCGGTGACGTCCGATATCGATGGCACGCCGGAACTGCTCGTCGATGCGCCGGGGCCGCATGAGGAAGCCTGGAGAGACTGGTCCGACCCGGCGCCCGACGAGGTCGCCGAAGGAAAGGACGCCTTCGCCCGCCACGGCGTGGAAGAGATGATCGACGCGCTTCTCACGCCGGTCGTGACGTTGCGGGGCGGTGGCCATATGGCGGTGGAACCCACGCGGGCCCTTGTAGCCGTCGATGTGAATACCGGCGCCGATACCTCCCCGGCGGCAAGCCTCAAGGCCAATATCGCCGCCGCCCGCGACCTGCCTCGGCAACTCCGCCTGCGCGGCCTCGGCGGTCAGGTCACCGTCGATTTCGCGCCGATGCCGAAACGCGATCGTGCGACGCTCGACCAGCAGCTCCGCGCAGCGTTCAAGGGCGAAGCGGCCGAAACCAGCCTCGCCGGATGGACGCCGCTAGGGAACTTCGAACTCCAGCGCAAGCGCGACCGTCTACCCCTCGCGGCGATCCTCAAGGAGGGCACCCCATGAGCTGCCCGATCTGCCACAAGCAGACGGACCCCAAATACCGGCCCTTCTGTTCGAAACGCTGTGCCGATGTCGATCTCGGCCGCTGGTTGACCGGCGCCTACGCAATCCCGGCCGAAGAAGAAGACAGCCCCGATGACGAAGACTATTCCCCCCCGCGACCGCATTGAGTGTCATCCGCGCGAAGGCGCCGATGGCCAGGGGCAAACCGTCCTCGAAGCCATGAAATTTCCGCCAAACCCTCTGGACAGGCCCGCGCCGCTCGCCTAAACACGCCGGGCCGGGCGCCGAGCGCCCCCGGTGCCCAGATAGCTCAGTTGGTAGAG
>JBNKFC010000295.1:0-19930 GCA_050289105.1 Paracoccaceae bacterium
CGGGCGGGCCGAGCTGGGAAGGCTGGGCCGAACCGCCAGCCTACACGGGTTTGCCATCCCTTTATCTCAACACGATCACCTCCGACCGGATCGACCTTCCGGAAGGCAGCCGGATCACGTTCCGCCTTTATGGTGCGCCCGACACTCTTTCTGTGGAAGAAAGCGTGTCCGGTCAGCCGCCGGCATCGCCGGATGCCAGCGCAGCAGTCGATACCGCCACGGTGCGCGCACTTGACCTCGAAGCGGTCCGTTCCGGCCGGCTGGCAATCAAGGGCGACGGCGGACGCGAATGGCAGATCACCGTCCTGCCCGACGATGCGCCCCAGGTCGCGATCACCGGCGAGGTCATGCGCGAGGCCGACGGGACGATGTCCCAGCCCTTCACCGCGACGGACGACTACGCCGTAACCTCCGGTCGGGCGATATTCGAGCTGGATCTCGCCGCGATCGACCGGCGGTTCGGCCTCGGCCCCGATCCCGAACCACGCGACGCACTCGTCTACGACTTGCCGATGCCGATCACGGGCAGCCGGGCAGACTTCGCCGAGTCGCTGGTCGAGGATGCGTCGAAGCATCCCTGGGCCCACCTGCCGGTGAAGATGACCTTCGAGGTGACCGACGGCCGCGACCAGGTCGGCCGGAGCGAGACCGAGACGCTCAGCCTGCCCGGCCGGACGTTCTTCGACCCCGTGGCCGCGGCAGTGATCGAACTCCGGCGCGATCTTCTCTGGACCCGCGACAACGGTCCGCGCGTGAGCCAGGTCTTGCATGCGCTGACGCACCGGCCGGAGGGCCTGCTGAGGAACGAGCGGGCGTATCTGATGCTGCGCGTCGCCATGCGCCGGCTGGACGCCGGCTTGGCGCAGGGACGTCTCTCTCCCGAGATGCGCGACGAGATCGCCGAGGCCTTCTGGCAGATCGCCGAATTGATCGAGGATGGCGGCCTCGCCAATGCGCTCGAACGGATGCAACAGGCGCAGGAGCGGTTGTCGGAAGCGATCCGCAACGGCGCCACGCCCGAGGAAATCCAGAAGCTCATGGATGAACTCCGGCAGGCGACGGACGACTACATACGGCAGCTGGCCGAGAACATGGAACGCAAGGGCGCCGACGAGCCGAGCCAGCAGGCCGAGAACGGCCAGCAGATCACCGGCGATCAGCTTCAGCAGATGATGGATGAGATCCAGCGCCTGATGGAGGAAGGCCGCATGGCCGAGGCGCAGGAACTGCTCGACCAGCTTTCCCGCATGATGGAGAACCTGCGGGTGACCGAGGGCCAGTCGGGCCAGGGGCAACGCGGACCGGGCGGGCAGGCGATGGAAGACCTCCGCCAGACGCTGCGCGATCAGCAGGATCTGTCGGACGAGGCCTTCCGCGGCCTTCAGCAGAACGGCCAGCAGCAGGGTCAACAGGGCCAGCAAGGCGACCCGCAGCAGGGTCAGGGCCAGGATCAACCCGGCCAGGAGGGTCGGAACGGAGAAGGTGAGGGCCGCGACCCGAACGGCCTGCGCCCCGGCGAAGGTTCCGATCCGCGCAGCTTGGCCGACCGCCAACGATCGCTGCGCGAGACGCTGCGTCGGCAGGAGGGTGGCCTTCCGGGCGATCCTTCGGATGAGCGTGACGCCGCGCGGCAGTCGCTTTCCGATGCGGGACGGGCAATGGACGGCGCGGAGGAGGCGCTCCGGCGTGGCGACATGGCCGAGGCGCTGGACCGCCAGGCCGAGGCGATCGAGAACCTGCGCGAGGGAATGCGCAGCCTTGGAGAGGCGCTGGCGCGCAATCAGCCGAACCAGCCCGGCAGTCAGGGCGAAGCCGTCAATGAGGCCAACCGCGAAACCCCGCGCGACCCCCTCGGCCGCACGACGGGTCAATCGGGCCGCATCGGCACTGACGAGAACCTGCTGCAGGGAACCGATGTCTACCGCCGGGCGCGCGACCTCCTGGACGAGATCCGGCGCCGGTCGGGCGACCAGACGCGCCCGTCGCAGGAACTCGACTACCTCAAGCGCCTGCTGGAACGCTTCTGATCAGGCGGGAAGGCGTCAGCCGCCGTTGGCGCCGCCATTCAGCGACTGCGTCAGCGATTTCATCTGTCCATCGAGCCAGGACCGTGCGGCGTCGACGCCGGAGACATACGTGTTCAGGATCGGCTCCGCGGCCGGCACGCGCGCCGCGATCGTCGGGGCGAGCAGGTAGAGGCCAAGCAGGATCACCGCGATGAGAAGGGCCGTCGAAAATCCCATGCGGAAGCCGCTGCGACGCCGCGCGACGGTTTCCGGGGCGTCGATGGCCGCCGGTTCCCCGTCCCGTTCCGATGTCGCGCGCAGGGTCGAATTGATTTCCTCGATATCCGGCAGCAATTCACGGCGCGATGAGCGGGAAACCAGCGCGTCGTCGTCGAGATCATTCTCGTCACCGCGGACCCGGACCACGCGGTCGGGCTCTTCGCCACCGGTCAGTGCCGCGGCCGCACCGATTGCGGCCGCGACGCCGAGTTCCGGTTGCGATTCAAGGGCACTGCCCTCGGCGCGACGGGCGCACTTCTCGCGCTCGGCTTCCTCGCGAAGGATATTCTTCACCGCATCGTCGAGCGTGCGCCGAACCCGGTCGCTCCTCGGCGCGGCCTCTTCCTCTTCCGCTGCGGCGCCGACATCCGTGTCTGCCGGCGGTTCGGCCCGTTCGTCTTCGGCGACCTCGACGTCTTCCGCGGCCTCGACCGGGATATCTTCCTCGGGCGCAGCCTCTGCCGCGATCGGCTCGGGCGTTTCGGGTTCCACCTCGGGCTCCGGGGCTTCCGGCTCAGGCTCTTCGGGTGTTTCCGCTCCGGGCTCGGCGCCTTCGGGTTCTGCGTGCTCGGACTCGGCTGGTTCGGCCGCGGGCTCCTCCGCCGGAATCTCCGCCGCGGCTTCCCTCCGGTCCTTTTCCTCGGCCTCGGCCTTCAATTGCATTGCCGAGCGCTGAAACCATGCATGTCCGCAATTGGAGCACTGGACATCCCGACCACCGTCAGGGATGACGCTCTCGTCTACTTCATACTGCGCGCCACAGCTCGGGCAAATCAAACGCATGCTGTTCCAACCCGCTCCACCAGCCACAAAGGGATCCCAACTGCCATTCTGGCCATTATTAATGCCGTGTTGTAGCAAGCAAAGGGTTTCCGTCCAAGCCTTTGTGGCCGGAACCGGAAAAACAAAGCGCAGGCATGGCAGTTTGGCCATGGCGTACGGGAGGGCGGGGTCTTGATCGAGTTCCAGGACGTGGCGCATGGCTATGGCGGCAGCCCGCTTCTGTCCGGCATGACCCTGACCCTGGCGCCGGGATCGTTCCACTTCCTGACGGGTCCGTCCGGTGCGGGGAAGTCGACTTTCCTCAAGCTTTGCTACGGAGAGCTTACACCGGTATCGGGCCGGATCACGGCGTTCGGCCAGAACCGGGCCGAGATGTCGCGTGACGACATCGCACGGCTGCGCCGACGGATCGGCGTCGTGCATCAGGACTGCCAGTTCCTCGACCACCTGCCGCTTGACGAGAATGTCGCTCTGCCGCTCACCGTGGCCGGCAGCGCAGTCGATCCGACGGAACTGAAGGAGCTTCTGTCCTGGGTCGGCCTTTCCGGACAGGCGCGGTCTCTGCCGCCGTCGCTGTCGGGGGGGGAACGCCAGCGCGCGGCCCTTGCGCGGGCGGTCATAATGTCGCCCGACATGCTCCTCGCGGACGAGCCGACGGGTAACCTCGACTGGGAAATGTCCCTGCGCCTGTTGACGCTGCTGGTGGAGTTGAACCGGATGGGCAAGGCGATCCTTGTCGCGACCCATGACCTCAACCTGATCCGCGCGGCCAAGGCGCAGGTGTCCGCGCGGGTGCTTCGGATCAAGGGCGGACAGGTTCACATGGCGGGGTCGGAGCTGTGAGAAACGTCATCCTACGCCTTGCCGCCTTACTGACCGGCGATCCCCGCGCGGACAGGGTCGTTCCGCCGTCGGGCGCGGCGGCCTGGCTGACTGTGCTGACGGCCGCGGCGATGGCGTTCCTCGCGGTCTTCGCATTGGCCCTATCCCTCGCGACCGGCCGGCTGGCAGACCGTTGGGCCGGCGCGCTGTCGCAAGGCGCCACCGTGCGCATCTCGGCGCCTGCCGAACAGATGGCGACACAGACGCGCCTCGTCCTCGATATCCTTGGCGTGACTCCGGGCGTGGCGTCGGCCCGCGCGCTCGACATCGCCGAGACGCGGGCGCTTCTCGCGCCCTGGTTCGGACCCGACCTGCCGGTCGACAGCCTGCCGATCCCGCAGCTTGTCGAAGTGACCGAGACCGGCGACGGACTCGACGTCGAGGGCCTGAAACTCCGGCTGTCCGCCGAGGCGCCGGGCGCGACGCTCGACGACCACCAGCGCTGGCGCCGGCCGCTGGTCGCGGCGGCCGAACGGTTGCGGACGCTCGGGTTCCTGTCCCTGGGACTGATCGGCGGGGCGATGGCGGCGATGGTGACCCTCGCCGCCCAGTCGGCGCTGGCAGCCAACGGTCAGGTGATCCGCACCCTCAGGCTTGTCGGCGCGCGCGACATCTACATCGCCCGCGCCTTCGTGCGCCGGTTCGCGTTGCGCACGCTGGCCGGCGCCGCCGCGGGGACGATTGCGGGCATGGTCGCGGTGGCCCTTCTGCCGGCCGCGGATCAGGCGGGAGGGTTCCTCACCGGACTCGGCTTTACCGGCACCGGCTGGTTCTGGCCGCTGGCAATCCCGCCCTTTGCCGCTATCGTGGCCTTCTGGGCAACCCGCGCGGCGGCGCTCCGGACACTGAGGGAGGTGCAATGAGGCTGGCGCTGCAATACGTCCTGTCGGTGATCTTCATCGCCCAGATGTATCTGGCGATGGTGATCTACGCGATCTTCTGGACGCCGTTCGTGCTGATCCGGCGCGAGGCGGTTTTCGATGCGGTCCATGCGTATTGCCGCTGGGTCCGCGCATCGGCGGCACTGCTGGTCGGCCTGCGCTCCGAGATCCGCGGCGAGGTGCCGACGGACGAGGTCGTGATCGGCGCCAAGCACCAGTCCTTCTTCGACATCATCATGATCGTCTCGGTCGTGCCGCGGCCGAAGTTCATCATGAAGAAGGAACTGCTCTGGGCGCCCATCGTCGGCTGGTACGCCAAGCGGCTCGGCTGCATCCCGGTCGATCGCGGCAAGCGCGGACAGGCGGTGACGAAGATGGTGGCGGACGTGAAGGCCGGCACGGCCTGGCCCGGACAGCTGATCATCTACCCGCAAGGCACCCGCGTCGCCGCCGGGGCCAAGAAACCCTACAAGGTCGGTGTCGCCGTCCTTTACAGCCAGCTCGGTCAGGACTGCGTTCCGGCCGCGACCAATGTCGGCGTCTTCTGGCCGCGTCACGGTATCCTGCGCAAGCCCGGACTTGCGGTGGTCGAGTTCCTTCCGCGCATTGCGGCCGGACAGTCGGTCGAGGCCTTCATGGCCCAAATCGAGCCCGAGATCGAAAACGCGTCGAACCGCTTGATGGCCGAAGCCGGGTTCCCCGTGGAAGGCTGATCCATGGAGTTCATCGACTCTGTCACGGCGCTGGAAGCCATTTACGGCACGCCCGGGACAGCCTCGCTGGTCAAGGTCGCCCGTCGCATGACGCCCAGCTATCGCGCGTGGATCACCCGCTCACGGCTCTGCATCCTGTCGACGGTCGGGCCCGAAGGCACAGATGCGAGCCCGCGGGGCGACGACGGCCCGGTAGTGCGGGAGATCGATCCCGGCACGCTGGCCCTGCCGGACTGGCGCGGCAACCAACGCATCGATTCCCTGCGCAACATTGTCCGCGACCCGCGCGTCAGCCTGATGTTTCTCGTCGCCGGGTCCGACAATGTCGTCCGGGTCAACGGACGGGCGAAGGTGACGGCGGATGCCGGTCTCCGGGAAAGCTTTGCTCGGGATGGCAAGGTGCCGCGCACGGTGATCCTGATCGGGATCGAGGAGATCTACTCGCAATGCGCCCGCGCCCTGATGCGGGCGCGGATCTGGTCGGACGGGGACCAGTCCGCCGGCCTGCCGACCGTCGGCGACATGCTCGCGGAACTGAGCCGGGGCGCCATCGACGGCGCTGCCTATGACGCGGAGTGGACCGGACGGGCGGCGAGGACGCTATGGTGAACCGGACGCGCCCGCCCTGGCTATTCGTCGTGCTGACGCTCGTCGTGGCCGCGCTGATCCTGCTCGCGATGGGACGGGTGCCGATCTGCACATGCGGTTACGTCAAGCTCTGGCATGGCGAAACGATGTCCAGCGAGAACTCCCAGCACCTGACCGATTGGTACACGCCCTCGCATATCATCCACGGCATCCTGTTCTACGCCGCGCTCTGGTTCTTGGCGCGGCGGATGCCGCTGGGATGGAGGCTTCTGATTGCGACACTCGTCGAGTCGGGTTGGGAGATCCTCGAGAACTCGCCCATGATTATCGAGCGCTACCGGGCCGTCACCATTTCGCTCGACTACTACGGCGACAGCGTCATCAACTCCGTCTTCGACATCCTCGCGATGGTGGCGGGATTCTGGCTGGCGCGGAAGGCCCCGGTCTGGGTCAGCGTTGCGGTGGTCATCGGCTTCGAAGCGCTGACGACATGGCTGATCCGCGACGGACTCGCGCTCAACATCCTCATGCTGTTGTGGCCGCTCGATGCGATCCGGGACTGGCAGGGTACTCTTTAGGCGGCGAGTCCCTTCGACCCCATTGCCAGGAACTTCTCACGCCGGTCCTTGATCAGATCGGCCCGTTTCCGGCCGGACAGATCCTTCAGCATGTCGCCGATTGCCTTGCCGACACTGTCGATCGCTTCCTTGCGCTGGCGCTGCGCCCCGCCGAGCGGTTCGGGGATGATATGGTCGATGACGCCGAGCTTGAGAAGGTCCTGTGCCGTCAGCCTCAGCGCCATGGCCGCTTCGCGCATCCGTTCGGCGTCTTTCCACAGGATCGACGCACAGCCCTCCGGCGTGATGACCGAATAGATCGAATGCTCCAGCATCGCGACCCTGTTCGCGGTGGCGAAGGCCACCGCACCGCCCGAGCCGCCCTCGCCGATGATCACCGAAATCAGGGGCACGCCGATTTGCAGGCACTTCTCGGTCGACCGTGCGATCGCTTCGGACTGGCCGCGTTCCTCGGCGCCCTTGCCGGGATAGGCGCCCGGCGTATCGACAAGCGTAATGACCGGGAGCCGGAAACGGTCGGCCAGATCCATGAGACGGATCGCCTTCCGGTAGCCCTCCGGCCGCGCCATGCCGAAATTCCGTTCGATCCGCGTCTTGGTGTCCGACCCTTTCTCCTGTCCGATCACCACGACCGGCTGATCCTCGAACCTTGCGAGCCCGCCCATGATGGCGTGATCCTCGGCAAAGTTGCGGTCGCCGGCCAGTGGCGTGAATTCATTGAACAGACTGTCGATGTAATCCTTGCAGTGCGGCCGGTCGGGATGGCGCGCCACCTGGCATTTCCGCCAAGGATCGAGATTCTTGTAGAGGTCGCGCAGCATGTCCGCCGCCTTCTTGTCGAGCGCGGCGGCTTCCTTCGTGACGTCCATCTCTTCGTTCTTGCGGGCCAGCGCGCGAAGCTCCTCGGCCTTGCCTTCGATCTCGGCCAGGGACTTTTCGAACTCGAGATAATTCATGTCGCTCTCCCATCGGGTCATCGGCCTATATGCCGACGGCCCTGCGGTTTTGCAACTGGCGCGGCTGCAGGTCGCGGCAGTCGGCTTGATCCGGGTCAATCCCAGGATGGAAACGGCCCGCTACCCTCGGTCCGTCATCCCGAGGATTTCCTGGGGGGAAGGAGAGCAATGCCGCATCGCCTCAAGCAGCTCCGCGACCTTGCCGGAGCCCTCCGCCTGCACCACAAGTTCAAATCCTTCGAAGAGGGCAGCGTCGAGGCGCTGAAGGCCTATCAGGAGGAGCGGATGCGCGAGGTCGTTCGCCACGCCGCGACACATTCGCCCCATTACGGAAAGCTGTGCGCCGGCGTCGATCTGTCCGGTGACTTCGCGCTGAGCGACCTCCCGATCACCGACAAGCGGCAGATGATGGAGAATTTCGACGACTGGGTCACCGATCCGCGGCTGAAGCTCGATGCGTTGGAGCATCAGATCGCCACCGATCCCGGTGAGGAGTATTTCCTCGGTGAATACCGCATAGCGTCCACCAGCGGGTCGAGCGGCCTGCGCGGGATCTATGTCTATAACCGTGCAGAGTGGCAGGTCGTGATCGCCGCGGCGTTGCGCTGGGCAGAGATGTTCGGCGTCTCTCCCTTGGAACTCAGTCGGAAACGGCTGGCCTCCATCAAGGCCGACAAGCCGAACCATCCCACGTCGCGGCTGGGGCAAAGCATGCAACTGGGCTTGCGCAATCTCATGCTGCTGGACGCGACTGCGCCCCTCGATGAGATTGTCAGGGGGTTGAACGACTATCAGCCGGAACTGCTGATGGGTTACGCGTCGATCATCAGCCTTCTGGCGATCGAGCAGATCGAGGGCCGCCTGAAGATTCAGCCGGAAATGGTCGCGACCTTCAGCGAAATGCTGGGACAGGAGCGTGTCGATCGCGCGAAGCGGGCCTGGGGGATCACGCCGTTCAACCACTACGGCGCTGCCGAGCAGATCACTATCGCGGCCGACTGCGACCAGCACAACGGACTTCACCATTTCGCCGACATGTCGATCATCGAGATCGTCGACGAGAACAATGATCCAGTGCCGCCTGGTGTACAGGGTCACAAGGTGCTGCTGACGAACCTGCACAAGTTCGTGCAGCCGATCATCCGCTACGAGTTGACGGACTTGATCACGGAAAGCCCGCGCTCCTGCCCATGCGGAAGGCCGTTTCCAGTGCTCGCGCAGATCGGCGGACGTACTGAGGACGTCATCGCTTTCCGTGCTGCGGATGGCGAACTGGTGCGGGTGTCACCGCTCGTCATCCATATCGCCATTGCCCAGATCTCCGACGTGACCGAATACCAGTACAGTCCAGCCCCAGATCACCTTCTCGTGCGCGTCGTGCCAAGAGGATCGGCCAATCGCGCCCGGCTGGCCGAGACGGTCCGGTCCTCCGTGGCATCTGCGCTTGGCAGGCTTGGCGTGGCCGGAGTCCGAGTCGACGTGGAATTCGTGGAGCAGATCGTGCGCTCGGGCGACACGATGGGAAAGGTCAAGGTCAGGGTCTGACCGGGCTGGCCTCCGCCGGGCTCAGCCCTTGATCATCTCTGCCTGCCGCACGATCACCTCTGCCTGCCGGATCGAGGCGATATCGACGAGCCGGCCCTTGTAGACGGTCGCGCCCGCGCCCTCTTTCTTGGCCTTCTCCATCGCCGCGAGGATCTCGCGCGCCTCGGCGACCTGTTCGGCCGATGGGGTGAAGACCTCGTTGGCCAGAGTCACCTGCTTGGGATGGATCGCCCATTTACCGACCATGCCGAGCGTCGCCGACCGCTTCGCCTGCGCGATGAAGCCTTCGTCATCGGAAAAGTCGCCAAAGGGGCCGTCAACCGGCAGAACGCCGTGGGTCCGGCAGGCGGCGACGATGGCAGCCTGCGCCCAGTGCCAGGGGTCGGACCAGTATTTCTGACCCTCGCGCGCCATGTAGTAGTTTTCCTGCGTGCCGCCGATCCCGGTTGTCTGCATCCCCATCGACGCGGCGAAATCGGCCGCACCAAGGCTCATTGCCTGCAGACGGGGCGAGGCGGCCGCGATTTCTTCGACATGGGCGATGCCCGCCGCCGTCTCGATGATCACTTCGAGGCTGATCGGTTTCGTCCTGCCCTTCGCGCGTTCGACCGCCGTCACCAGCGCGTCGACCGCATAGACATCCGCCGCGCAACCGACTTTCGGGATCATGATCTGGTCGATGCGGTCGCCTGCCTGTTCCAGCACTTCGACGACGTCGCGGTACCAGTAGGGAGTGTCGAGGCCGTTGATCCGGACCGAGAGATACTTGTTGCCCCAGTCGATGTCACCGATCGCCTGAATGATGTTCCTGCGCGCCTCCGGCTTGTCGTCCGGGGCGACGGAGTCCTCCAGATCGAGATTGATCACATCCGCCGCGGAGGCCGCCATCTTCTCGAAGATCGCGGGCCGGGAGCCGGGGCCGAAAAGCTGGCAGCGGTTCGGGCGGGCGGGGGCGGCGGGCTGGAGGCGGAAGCTCATGGCGCGTTCTCTCGGTAAGGAAGTTTCGCAGATCGTTAGCAATCGGATAGAATATTGCGCTGCAGCATGCAAGCATCCTTTCGCAGTTGCAGAAACCCCGGTGCGTCAGCCGCCCTGCCGCTCTCCGGCAGACGCAGGGCATCTATCGTGTAGCCATAGCGACTCGTGCTGTGCCGGGTGACTTGACGCAGGCCTCGGGGGAAGGGACATGTGAAGCTCCGGGTCCGCTTCGGACGCCATGTGGAGCCTCCGACGATGCTTTCCATCTCCCGTGACCGTTTTCCCTTGGCGGAGGCCTTCACCATCTCGCGCGGGTCGAAGACCGAGGCGCATGTGCTGACCGTGACCGTCACGCGGGACGGCGTGTCGGGGCGCGGCGAATGCGTGCCTTACGCACGCTACGGCGAGAACCTCGACACTGTCGCGGAGCAGATCGAAGGACTGCCGGAGGGCGTCACGCGTTCGGTCCTGCAACGACTCCTGCCGCCCGGTGCCGCGCGAAATGCGGTCGATTGCGCGCTTTGGGACTGGCAGGCGAAGCATGACCGTCGCCCGGTCTGGACCCTGGCGGGTCTGCACGCGCCGCGGCCGGTGACAACGGCCTACACGCTGTCGCTCGACACGCCGGAGCGGATGCGGGCGGCGGCGCGGCGGCATGCGGATCGCCCGCTTCTAAAGATCAAGCTCGGCACCGAGGCCAACATGGCTCGGCTTCAGGCCGTGCGCGAGGGCGCGCCGTCAGCCCGGATCATCGTCGATGCGAACGAGGGCTGGACGGCGGAGATCTATGCCGACCTCGCGCCCCACCTCGCCCGTCTCGACGTGGCCCTCGTGGAGCAGCCCCTGCCGGTTGGCGCCGACGGCATGCTGGCCGAGATCGAACGCCCCGTGCCGGTCTGCGCCGACGAGAGCTGCCATGACCGCGCCTCTCTGGCCGGGCTGAAGGGCAAGTACGACATGGTCAACATCAAGCTCGACAAGACCGGCGGGCTGACCGAGGCGCTGGCGCTGCGCGAGGCCGCGCGGGCGGAGGGGTTCGGGATCATGGTCGGCTGCATGGTGGGCTCGTCCCTGGCCATGGCGCCGGCCTTTCTGGTGGCGCAAGGGGCACAAGTCGTTGACCTCGACGCGCCGCTCCTGCTGGCGCAGGACCGGGAATGCCCGATCCGCTACGACGGCTCGGTGATGCAGGTGCCGAGGCCCGCCCTCTGGGGCTAGGTCACCTTGCGCCGGGCGCGGCCCGGGCTGGTCGCCCAGGCCAAGGCAGAGTGGCAAGGGCAATTCCTTTTACGCTCAGGGCTCTCAAATCGGACCAACACCGTTTAGCGACATGGCTGTGGCGAGATGACGGACGTCACGGGCATCAGAGACGCTTGACCTTCCCGCTGCGACGACCGATCACACGGGCGACAGAACTGGAGGAGACCGCCATGAGCCGGACCGTCTATGTGAACGGGGAATACCTGCCCGAGGAAGAGGCGAAGATCTCGGTCTTCGACCGCGGTTTCCTGATGGCCGATGCGGTCTACGAGGTGACGAGCGTCCTCGGCGGCAAGCTCATCGATTTCGAGGGTCATGCGGCGCGGCTCGCCCGGTCGCTCTCCGAACTCGACATGGCTTGCCCGGTCACCCATGAGGAGCTGCTGGCGATCCACAGGGAACTGGTCGCCCGGAACGGCATCGAAGACGGGATGGTCTACCTACAGGTCACGCGCGGCAATCCCGGCGACCGGGATTTCGTCTTTCCCGACCCCGCGAAGGTGCCATCGGGGATCGTCCTCTTTACCCAGTCCAAGCCGGGCCTGGCCGACAATCCGGCGGCGAAGGTCGGGATGAAGGTGATCTCCATCCCCGATATCCGCTGGGGCCGGCGCGACATCAAGACGGTGCAGCTTCTCTACCCGTCGATGGGCAAGATGATGGCGAAGAAGGCCGGCTGCGACGACGCTTGGTTCACCGAGGACGGCGCGGTGACCGAAGGCACCTCCAACAACGCCTACATCGTCAAGGGCGGCAAGATCATCACCCGGCACCTGTCGGAAGATATCCTGCACGGCATCACCCGCGCCGCGGTGCTCCGCTTCGCCCGCGAGGCGCAGATGACGGTCGAGGAGCGGCCTTTCACCATTGCCGAGGCGCAGGAAGCGGACGAGGCCTTCGTCACCTCTGCGTCGGCCTTCGTGATGCCGGTGGTGGAAATCGACGGCGTGGCGCTTGGGACCGGCAAGCCCGGTCCGGTCGCGACGCGGCTGCGCGAGATCTATCTGGAGGAAAGCCGCAAGACTGCGATCTGACTCTCTATCCGGCTGCGTCCCAGTATCCTGGGTAGTGCGTCACCGCACCGAAATGGTCGACGGTGAGGTCGGCCTCGAATGCATGGTCGGGTGAGCTGTAGTGATAGCGATCGGCGTCGAGGCGCCGATAGGTCTGACGCAGCGGTTTCAACCGCCGGTCCGCCGGATCGAACCACGCCACGATCACCTCCGCCGTCTCGCCGACAGCCAGCCCAAGCCGCCGGATCGGCAGCGTGTTCGTCGCCGGCGTGAAGCCGAGGTCGATGTCGATTACCCCCGCCACCTCAGGAACCTCGTTCCCGTCCATCACCCAGCGGCCCGCCTTGTCGCGTTCGATCAGGTGCTGTTCGACCCGGTTGACGATCCGTGCGCGCCGGGTGGGCCCTGACGGCTCTGCCCGGACGCGATAGCGTGTAGCCATGTTGCCGGTGCGGCTGGACCCCTCGATCAGGAGGCTGCGACTGTTGAGCGCGAAACGGCAGGCATCGTTGCCGGGCGGCTGATGCGCGACCCACATCACCACATGCGATCCCGCAATCATGACACTTGTCCGGGTCTGGCCACTACAGCGCCGTTGGCCTCCTGGCTGACCGAAGCGGTCAAGGCTCTTGTCTGCATGTGCATACCGCCTCCCAAAATCCAAGGATCGGCCTCCGGGCGCCTGTCGTCAAGACGGGTGCTCCTGCCGGGTCACTCTTTCTCGTAGAAGAACTGGTAGCAGCCGGTTGCGGTGTCGAAGCCCTGGTTGATCTGGTAGGTCGTGGCGTCTTCGGGCTGCTCGAAGTCGGCGCAGATCTCGTAACGGGCGGCGTCGAGCACCCGGTATCGGTAGGGCGCGCCGGTCAGCGGGTCGGTGAGCTGATCGGGCGTGACGAAACAGCCCTCCGCCGTCTCGAGCGTGTCGGGCAGCAGTCCCTCGCGCCGGTCCGCAAGACATGCCACATGGGTCTTCAGGTCGCGCATGTCGGCATGGCGGTCGCGGTCGCGCCGCTCCATGCGGCCGGCGCCTGGCCCGCCCGTGACCACGATCCCGAGAATCACGGCAATCACCGCGAAGCCGGCGATGAGAAGAAGCGGAAGTCGGTCAGCGTGCATCGGCGTCTTTCCGCATTTCGGTGCGGAAGTAGAGGAAGATCGCCCCGGCGACTGCGGCCGTCACGATGGCCTTGGCCGCAAAGCGCAACGTCATGTCGCCGTTGAGGAAGGCATAGATGACATAGATCGCGTCGCCAAGAAGAACGAGCGCGGTGATAAAGAGCGTGACGTATCCGAGCCAGCGGCGCACGCCGGACCGGCGCTTGCCCGGATCGGCCCTGAGCGCCCGGTGAGTCCGCTCGTTCAGCACGACAAAGAGCGGCAGGAAGACGATCAGCGCGGCAATGGACCAGCGCATCTGCTGGCGGAGGTAGATATCCGGGCGGCGCTCCGCGAGATCGGGCAACCAGCGATCGATCAGGGAATAGGACAGGGTGGTCAGGTGCCATGCGGTCATAGCGAGCGCCACGAACATGAGCCCGTAGACAAACGCCTCGCGCGCCGAAAGATAGATGCGCGGGCGCGGCACCGGCGGGGTGAAGTCTGTGTCGGCCCAGGCGTTGAGGGCGTCCGAAACCTCGTTCGGGGCCCAACCGGCTTCGGCGAGAGCGTCCGCGATCTCTTCCCGGGATCGGCCGGCGATCAGGGCGTCGCGGACGAAACTGGAAATCTCTTCGGAGCTGCGCATGGATGCAGGGCCTTCGATGCGGGTGCAGGCCCATACTGGCCGCATCGCCAGGGCGGGGCAAGTCCGTTGGCACCCGTCCGGTCCGCGTGGCCCGTCGCGCCGGGGTCGTCAGCCGCCCTGGACCACCTGGACGGTGACCGCGGCGAAGAACACCAGGCTCGCCGCCAGGACGAGGACATGCCAGATCGTGTAGTGGAACGGCAGCCGCTCGAAGAGGTAGAACGCCACGCCTGCCGTGTAGAGACCGCCGCCGACAAGCACGAGGATCAGCACGGGCCAGGACAGCGCCGCGACGAAGGTTCCACCGGCAAGCAGGCCCGCCCAGCCCATTCCGAGATAGAGCGCGAGCGACAGGAACCGGAACCGGTCGGGCGCCGCGATCTTGATCCCCACCCCGGTCAGCGCCGCCGCCCAGAGCACGGCCAGGAGCCAGGCGCTCTGGCCGGAGAGCAGCGTGAAGGGTGTGTAGGTGCCGGCAATCTTGACGTAGATCGCCGAATGGTCGAGCCGCTTGAGAAGGCCCGACCAGCCCGGATGCGGCACCATGTTGTAAAGCGCCGAGCAGAGGATCATCGCGACCAGCGTCGCCCCATAGACCGAGATCGCGAACAGCGCCGTGAAGTCGCCGCGCAGGAGCGCGGTCGTGGTGATCAGCACCGGAACCGCGATCAGGACGACAGCGACGCCGGAAACATGGATCACCGCATCCGAAAGACGCTCGGCGGGGGAATAACCGGTGCGGGTTGCGAGAAGAGCCATGCGATCATCGTATCAGAAGCCCGCCCCGGTGGGACATGAAGATCCCGTGAGCGACGCCACGTCACCGCCGGTCAGGCGGCGCGGCCGTAAAAGCCGATCCGCTCTTCGTCGCTGAAGCGGACGCCGGGGCGTTCGTAGAACGAAAACACCGCGATGACACGGAGCCGGCTGCCCTTCACCGGCGTCACCCGGTGCGCGGTGTTCTTGCCTCGGAAGACGTTCAGGGTGCCCGGGGCAAGCGTCAGCCGCCTAAGGTCAGGGTCCTCGCCGGAGAGTAGGCGCGCGACACCGTCGTAGTTCGGATCGGTCTCGGTTCTGAGGTCGGAGCGGTATTCGAATTCGCCCCCCGCCTCGGGCGCCTGCAAGAGCAGGGTCGTCGTGAATTCCGACCGGTCGAAGTGCCAGTTGAGGGCCTCGCCCGGCCCGTAGCACATGGCGTTCAGCCGTGCCAGCGGGTCGTCCATCGTGAAGAGCGCAGGCTTGTCCATCGCAGCGGCGAGGAACCGGGCGAAGTCGGGCCACTCGTAAAGCTGCTCGACCGCTCCGCCGATCTGGTCGCCGCAGAGTGTCCGGTTGACCGTCTGGAACTGCCTGAGCGCCGGGTGGTCGGGGTTGAGCCCGGGGACGTCCTTGCGGAAATAGATATTGTGCATCCGGGCATGGGTAAAGCTCTCGGCATCGAACCGGGGCAGGAGGTCCGCCACGGATGCAGCGGTCGCTTCGGGTCTGAGAAAGCCCGGAAGGTTGAACATCCCGTCCCGCGCAAGATCGGCGCGGGCACGGGCGACCAAAGCCTCCCAGTCCGCACTGCCGGGCCGGTCGAGGGGGTAGCGGTCGAGATCGAGAATGTCCTGCATGGCTGCCTCCGATTCCTGCCTGGCAGGATGCGCCGTTCCGACGCGCTTGCAACGGGGAAATGCCTGCCGAGCGAACGCGGTGGTCATATCGGGAGACCGAGTTGGTCTGCTTGGAGCGCTGAGCGGATGTGTAGCTCGATCCTTCCCGCCCATATGGCCCGGGCGACCAGCCCGGGCCGCGCCCGACCCTCCCCTCGGGAGGGCGCATTACAACGTTAGTCTCATGAATACTGTCGGAGGCATGTGTCGGCATAAACCACTCAGCACGACCGCGGCGAGGCGCCCACCCAGGGTCGGGCGCACCCCTTTGCGCCTAGGCGGGAATATCGGCGGCATTCGCATTCCGAACCAACACGATTTCGAGAAACAGCGAAAAAACAGCGATGACCGAGACCAGCGAGTCGTCTTCCCTCAACGCGATCCCGGCGCCCGGCCGCCTCAGCTCTCCTTGACGTCGCCGACATTCTCACGGAACGAGACCTCGAAGGCGGCTTTCTTGGCCGCGTCCGCCTCGGTCTGGTTCTGTGCGCGCCATTCGTCATAGGGCATGCCGTAGTAGAGTTCGCGCGCCTCGTCCTTGGTCATCGCGATGCCGCGTTCGTTCGCGGCTTCCTGAACCCAGCGGGCCAGGCAGTTGCGGCAGAAGCCGGCGAGGTTCATCAGGTCGATGTTCTGCACGTCCGGGCGCTTTTCCATTAGGTGATGTCGCAGAGTCCGGAATGCGGCGGCCTCGATTTCGATGCGGGTCTGGTCGTCCATCTTGTCCTCCCTCTGCGTCAAAGATCGGAAGCGACGAGCGCCTCTTCAAGGATCGGTGCCAGCCGGTCAGCCCAGGCGATCTGCCCGTCCGGTGTTCGGATCAGGTCGTGGCGGATCTCGATCAGGACATTCGGGCGGCCGGGCCTGAGCGCGTGACGATCGATGGAATCGCCGTCGAGATGGCCGCCATAGGGTTCGTTCTCGCCGACGGTCAGGTCGGGCTCCGCGCGGAGCCGGGCGAGCAGATGCAGCGCCAGCTTCGGGTCGACATGCGAGTAGAGGACGCCGATCTGCCACGGCCGGTCTGCGCGCCCGAAAAGCCGCGGGGTGAAGCTGTGAACGGCGCAGATCACCGTGTCGTCGCGCCGCGCCGCGAGCCCTTCCAGTGCGTCGTGATAGGGACGGTGGAAGGCGGCAAGCCGGCGCTCGGTCTCTTCCGCGTCGACATGGCGGTTCACCGGGATCATCGTCGAGTCGTACAGCTTCATGATCAGCGTCGGATCATCTTCACCCCGGTTGGGGTCGATGACGAGGCGCGAGAAGTCGCTGAAGATCGCCGGCGCGTTCATCGTTTCGGCGAGCCGCTTCGTCACCCCGGCCGCGCCGATATCGTAGGCGATGTGGCGCTCCATATCCTCGGGCGCGATGCCGAGCGAGCCGCCGCCGATGCAGTCGGGCACCCGGTTGGTCGCATGATCGCACGTCATCAGCCAGCGGGAGGGGCGGTCGGCGCCGAGAATGTGATAAGGTTGGTCCGTCATGAGATTTTCATCGTTCCGCGATGCAAGATCGTTTAGACGAGGGCGCAGGAAAGCGCCAGTTGCCGAAGCGGGGGAAATCGTCCATATACCGCGCGGCATTTATGATAGCGCAAACATGACGGGGAGAACGACGGTATGAGACGGCTGCGCAACGTGAAGATCGTGGCAACCCTTGGTCCGTCGTCCAGCGACTACGCGACGATCCGCGCGCTCTTCGAAGCTGGGGCCGACGTTTTCCGGCTGAACATGAGCCATGGCAGCCATGAAGAACAAGCCGCCCGCCACGCGATCATCCGTCAGGTCGAGGCGGATGTGGGCCGCCCCATCGCCATCCTTGCCGACCTTCAGGGGCCGAAGCTCAGGGTCGGGACCTTCGTCGCCGGGGCGCATGAACTGAACGAGGGCGACGCGTTCCGCTTCGATCTCGACACGACCGAGGGCGATGGACGGCGGGTCAACCTTCCCCACCCGGAGATCTTTGCGGCGCTTGAGCCGGGCGCCCGGCTTCTCGTCAACGACGGCAAGATCCGCCTGACCGTCGAGAAATGCGGCCCCGATTTCGCCGAATGCTTAGTGACGGCGGGGGGCACGATCTCCAACCGCAAAGGGGTCAATGTGCCCGACGTGGTGCTGCCGCTGGCCGCGCTCTCGGACAAGGACCGCGCCGATCTGGAATTCGCCTGCGAACTTGGCGTCGACTGGCTGGCGCTCTCCTTCGTGCAACGGGTCGAGGACGTGGCCGAGGCGCGTGGCCTTGCCAGGGGCCGGGCGGCGATCCTGTCGAAGATCGAAAAGCCGGCGGCGGTGAAGGCCTTCGCCGAGATCCTCGAAGCGTCGGACGGTATCATGGTGGCGCGGGGCGACCTTGGCGTCGAACTGCCGGTCCACTCTGTGCCGCCGATCCAGAAGCGACTCGTGCGCGGTGCGCGGTCGGCGGCGAAGCCGGTGATCGTCGCCACCCAGATGCTGGAATCGATGATCGAAAGCCCGATGCCGACCCGGGCCGAGGTCTCGGACGTCGCGACCGCGATCTACGAAGGCGCCGACGCGGTGATGCTCTCGGCCGAAAGTGCGGCCGGCCAGTACCCGGTCGAGGCGGTCACCACGATGGACAACGTCGCCAAATCGGTGGAGAGCGATCCGACCTACCGCGAGGTCATCGAGGCCTCGCGCCGGGTCGAGCGCAAGAGCATTGCCGACGGTATCGTCGCCGCCGCGCGCGAGATCGCCGAGGCGACCGATATCCACGCGATCTGCTGCTTCACCCAGTCGGGCACGACGGCAAGCCTCGTCGCGCGGGAACGGCCGAGCGTGCCGATCATCGCGCTGAGCCCGATCATCGCGACGGTGCGCCGGCTGTGCCTGACCTGGGGCGTGCATTGCGTGCAGACCCACGACCCGGTTGACCGCTTCAAGATGGCGGTGGTGAACGCCGCGAAGGCCGCGCGCGAATACGGTTTTGCTACCGTGAAGGACCAGATCGTCGTCACCGCCGGCGTGCCGTTCAACGTCAAGGGCACGACCAATATCCTTCGGGTGGCGCCCTGTGACGAGCGGTTGATTTTCCGCACCGATCCCGAATAATCGACCCGGTGTAGCGGGTTGAGGGGAGTGCGGGACCATGGACAGCGACCTCCTCTTGGTCTTCGGACTTCTCCTCGCCGTCCTGTCGATCCCGGCACTGATCTCGGCCTTCTCCTCCGACCGCTCCCTCAGGGGGGGAATCGCGCTCGCGGCAGTCGGAGGCGCGATGATCGTCGCCGCCTATATCGGCAAGCCCGAGAGCTACCGGCCGAACGAGATCCCGCACGTGATCCTCTCGGTCATCGCGCGGATCGTGCGGTAGGGGTCGCTCGGTCCTTGCTCCTAACTTAGCCCGACGAACGTAACTACAGCTGTAGCTACGGAGAACATACACATCTCCTACGGACCTCCGACGCCGGCCTTACACCGGGTTCGCCCTCTCCCGCCCCTTGCCAAACGCGTCCGGCCCGTCTATACGCCGCCTCTCGAATACCCCGCGGGGCCGGCCAAGTGGCATGCCGAGTCGCGCGTTCACTCTCGACCAAGGAGATGAAAATGCCCAAGATGAAGACCAAATCGGCCGCGAAGAAGCGGTTCAAGATGACGGCCTCGGGCCGCGTCAAGGCTGGTGTCGCCGGAAAGCGCCACGGCATGATCAAACGCTCGACGGACTTCATCCGCAAGGCGACCGGCACAATGCTGCTGGCCGACGCGGATGCGAAGATCGTCAAGAAATACATGCCCTACGACCGCTGAGGAGACTGACACATGGCTCGCGTTAAATCCGGCGTCGTCACCCACGCCCGTCATCGCAAGGTCATCAAGGCCGCAAAAGGCTACTACGCCGCGCGCTCGACCAACTTCCGCACCGCCACCCAGGCCGTCGACAAGGCGAACCAATACGCCACCCGCGACCGCAAGGCCCGCAAGCGCAATTTCCGCGCGCTGTGGATCCAGCGGATCAACGCCGCGGTCCGCGCGATCGACGCCGACATGACCTATTCGCGTTTCGTCAACGCGCTCGGCAAGGCCGGGATCGAGGTGGACCGCAAGGTTCTCGCCGA